>JAQVDB010000024.1 GCA_028698525.1 Clostridia bacterium | reverse complement strand
GTTTTGGACACGTTATTTTGTTTCGAAGTTTATTTATTTTAAGCTTCCTGCATAAATACTACCTAATATTGTATTTTAAACTTAATTATATATATATTCAATAAAAAAAATGAAATATCCTGCTGGCAAATATTTAATTATTATGATATTTTATAGAAAAGATGTTAGACTATAATATAAAAATCGACATTTAATTTTAAAATGGAAGGAACCACTGAAGAATGAGCAGTGTAAAAAGGGTATTAATAAAAATTATAATTTTACTAGTCATCATAAATATTTTTCTGCTGGTGTACATAGGGTGGGAATATAAGGATAGGTTATTTTTATCTGCCCATTTTGGTGGAGCAATAGATGATAAAGCAGGTTTATCCCAGTTGTTGAGCACGAGCAAAACAGAACAAAATGAAATTTTAAATTTATATAAAGGTGACTTTGATATTTTCCCCAGCGAATCCAGGTTGACAGGAGATTTACAAATCGTTTTTAAAAATAGATATGATATAAGTTTAAACCAAATAGTTCTTACGTTTTATCCTGATTGGTTAAACCCTCCTAGCAAAGGGTCGTATGTTAAAAAAATATCAACAGACGGGCAAGATATTTCTTTTAAAACCAGTGAGGGTATAATATATGTATCTTTAGAACAGCCATTGCAGCCAGGACAATCTATGATTTTAGATATCAAACTGGATATTAATCTGCCTGAGGATGAAGGAAGGATAGGCTGTAATAAACATGCTTTATGGATGGGTAATTGGATTCCATCTCTTGCCCCTATACGTGATGGGGAATGGGTCTATCATGAATTTAGAGACATCGGGGAACCTTTTTTTACAGAAATAGCATGGTATGAGTTTACAGTAAGAGCCCCTAAAGGTTACACTGTGGCTGCCACAGGCCAAAATCAGGGCAAACAAAAGCATATCTATAAGACAAAAGTATTAGCAAGAGATTTTGCATTATGGGCATCTAAACCATCTTTTACTTATTCTATAGAAACAAAGGATAAAAAGGCGATAAATCTATATTCATACAATCAGTTAAAGGATAATAAAAAAGTGCTTGATGCGGCTGCTAGAGCTTTAAATTACATGCAAAAACGGGTGGGTGATTACTGCTATGATGAACTTGATATAGTGGAAACCCAACTACATATGAGTGGCATGGAATATCCGGGAATGATTTTTATAGATAAAGATAGATTAGCCGATTGTTCTACAATCGATACATTGATAGCACATGAGGTAGCACACCAGTGGTTTTATAATGTAGTAGGGAATGACCAGTACAGTGAACCTTGGCTGGATGAAGCGTTTGCCACTTATATGGCGGATGAAATAATATATGGAGAATCTGTTAGAGATTCTGTTTCTCAAGCAATAGCAGATGATAAAAGACCGATTACCATCCCGATTCATGAGTTTAACACGGAAACAGAATATCGCAAGGTGATTTATTCTAAAGGGAAATATAAACTTCATCAATTAAAGCAGCTTTTAGGAGAAAAGGGGTTTTCTAAATTTTTAAAGACATACTACAATGAATTTAAGTTTAAAGAGGTAGATAATGAGCAGTTTTTCAACTTCATAGACAAAATTTTTGAAAAAAAAATCGGGGCTCAAGCCCGCGAATTATTTTCTCAATAATAGTAGGATCTTCTACGTTTTTTAGGTTTGTATATTAGCCTAGCTATAAAAAAGCCTAATATAAATCCTGAAAAAAGCACTGTTCCCGAACTGAATGTTTCCTCCTGTTTGTCTTGTTTTTTGTTAGTTTGGTTTTCAACTTGTTCAGTGTCACTGTCCTGTTCTTGATTTTTTGCTTTTTCTGTTATTGGTCTTTGGGTTTCCAGCCAATCATCAAATACCAAGTTAGGCTTGCTGGATTTACTTTCAGTTATCGAATCGATAAAAGCCTGGTAGTCATCAGCTTTTGCTGTATGCTCATATAGAGTTGATATATTGTATAAGATTTCATTATTTATAGTAGTTGAAAGGTCTTCAAAAAGTTCTGTTCCTTTGATCTGGTTATAGACATCGAGAGCTTTATCATATTCTAACAGATAATGATAGCCCTTTGCTAAAAAGTAATTTACCTCATTTTTAAATTCTGGCTGGGTGCCTTGGTTTAAGTAATCCTCGCAAAGCCGGATTGATTTTAAATAATTATTGTTTTTATATGAGTTTGCAATTTCAGAAAGCATTTTGTCCGATGTTTTGCTTTTTTCATTTAAGTAATTTACAGTCAGTACATCTGTAGGTTGAAAGAATATTTCAATATTCTGCTGAGGCTGTACATCCTTCATAGTCCATTCTAGCGTACCATCTTTTTGTATTGCTGTAGGTGCAGGGGATGGATCGGGATTAAAGATGTAAGGTTGATATTTATCAAATATTGCTTCTATTTTTATCTTGCCGATGGTTCCTTCCCATCCAGAAGAAGGTTTGAGTACGTATAATATCTGGTTAGAGAATGGGTCATAGGGATTATTTTGGCGGAGGAAACTTATTTTTATCATCTTAGTTTCACCCGGTTCAAATGTCAGATTCCAAGTAAACCAACCTATATAATCATCATGATCTGGTGATGGTTTTCTATATATGATTTTTTGAAATTGTCCATCAATAGATACCGAAAAATTAGAGATTTTGCCGTTATCGCTAGGATATCCTGCAATCAGTGTTACCCTTTTTTGTAAATCATTGTTTTTTAGGATATACAATGAATCAAACCCGGTGCTTTCAATATCCGGATATATTTTTGTTGTAACTGTAGTCAGGCTTATATCATCAGAAACAGTAGGATTTACTATTTTACCTTGCCTTTCAAGTGGAGCTAATCCTGCTTTGACAGGATTAAAACTTAAGAAAATCAATAATAAACATAAAATAGAACACACATAAAGCTTTGGCTTCAATTTTAATACCCCCTGAAATGATAAAAATAAAAATTTATTTATATAACAACAGATAAAGTTAGCTTTTTTAAAGGTTAGCATATCGTTCTAAAATTTAGTTTATCACAATGGAGTGCATGCTACAACAAAAGTATAAATTTAGAAATTGATAATTGCAAGGCTTACAGCTATTTCCTTTTTTTACACTTAAAAAAAAGGAAATAGCTACTATACGTAGAATATATACTTAAAGATACTTAATAAACTTAATAAACTTAAAGTTTACATTTCAAACTAGGAGATTTTAAATGTCATTTCAATCTGCAGCAAACCAACAATTAGTAAGAAAAACAAATCAAAATTTAATAATAGATGCGATGAGGGAAAGAGGGCCCATGTCCAGGGCGGATTTGTCCAAGATTTTGGATTTGAGTGCTCCTGCCGTTTCTGTCAATATAGAAAAACTTTTAGAACAGGGTATTCTTGTAGAAATAGGTAGGGGGGTATCCTGTGGAGGGAGAAAGCCTATATTGATAGAATTCAACTATGGATATGGGTATATAGTAGGTGTGGATTTGGCGAATCAAAAAATAAGAATAGGGATCGCAAATTTGGACTTAGAGATTGTGAGCGAGACAGTGCTAAACTATCCTGCTGATAGAGATATAAATAAGATAGTATCTTTGATTACTCAAAAAATTGATAGCATGTTAGAAAGAATTCCAGGACTTGATGAAAAAATTAAAGTTTTTGTAGTAGCTGTGCCAGGTGTGCCCGATAAAAAAACTGGTTACTTTATGATGGCTCCACAGTTGAAACATATAGAGAATGTATCTATAAAAGCACTATTTGAACAAAAATTCAACCGGCCTGTAATAGTTAAAAATGATATAAACACTGCTGCATTAGGCGAGTCGTGGTATGGTGCAGGTGTAGGTCGCAGAAACATGGTATATGTAAGCGTTGCGCAAGGGTTGGGTATAGGAGCGGGTATAATTATTGATGGCAAATTGCATGAAGGTTGCAATAATGCGGCAGGGGAGATAGGATTTTTGTGTATTGATAGAGAGGCCTTAAATGGCACATATACTGATACTGGATATTTTGAATCAAAAGCTTCCATTGATGCACTTATAAATAATATAAAGAACGAGATTAAAAAGGGGAGATATTGTTGTATAACAAGCATGGTGAAAGGAGATTTAGATAAGATTGACTTTGATATGGTGGTAAATGCTGTTGACCATGATAGCCTTTGCAGTGAACAGGTAATCAAAATGGCTAGGATAGTAGGAGTGGCTATATCTAATCTGATGTGTATTTTAGATACCGATATCATAATAATGGGAGGGGAAGCCTTGAGATTAGGGGATGTTTATATAAATGAGATTATCAAGGTTACAAAAAAGCTAGTCCCTATAAGGCCTAGAATAATAAAGGCTGAGTTAGGTCAAAAAGCAGGAATTTATGGTGCATTTGCAGTAGGCAGCGAATACATATTCAACAATATAATAAGTTAAATAAATAGAGGAGGGGAGATGAAACAGCAAAATAATTGTCGAAAAATATATAATATTGGAAATATTATGACCAAAAAAGGAGGTATTTAAGATGGAAGTTTCATATCTTCAGATGAAAGGTGTGACCAAGCAATTTCCTGGAGTATTAGCATTGGATAATGTTGATATATATATAAATCAGGGAGAGGTTCTGGGCTTGGTAGGAGAAAATGGTGCAGGCAAATCTACTCTTATGAAGATACTTACGGGTGTATATAAAAAGGATCAAGGAGAAATACTCGTAAACGGCAAAAAAGTGGATATTCAAAAGCCATTAGACGCACAAAAACTAGGGATAAGCATAATACACCAGGAATTAAATGTGTTATTGAACCTTGATATTGCAGAGAATATTTTTATAGGCAAAGAAAAACGCAACGGAATATTTGTGGATAAAACTGCCATGCATGCAGAAGCCAGAAAATTACTTGATATGGTCGGTTTAGATGTAGACACAACTACTCTCTTACAAGATCTATCAATAGGACAGAGGCAGATGGTGGAAGTTGCTAGGGCCTTGTCTTTTGATTCTAAGATAATAGTTATGGATGAGCCTACATCATCATTAACAGAGAGTGAGACCAAAATATTATTAGATATAATATTGAAGCTCAAATCTGAAGGTGTTGGAGTGGTGTTTATATCACATAGGTTAAATGAGATATTTCAAATATGCGATAGGGTTACGGTGATGAGGGACGGACAGATGGTAGGTAACTTAATAGGCCAAGATATAAGCGAGAAAAATGTTGTAGGTCTTATGGTAGGCAGAGAGATAAACAATATGTTTGAAAAAGAAGAGACTAACATAGGTGATGTAGTACTGGAAGTCAAACATTTAAGCACAAAAGGATTTTTAAAGGACATAAATTTTAAGCTGAGAAAAGGCGAGATATTAGGATTTGCTGGATTGGTAGGAGCGGGTCGTACTGAAGTGATGAGAGCTATATTTGGGGTGGATAAAAAAGAAGCAGGAGAGATATATGTAAGGGGTGAAAAAATAAATATTAATTCTGCTGAAGATGCAATAAGACACGGGATGGGATTTGTGCCGGAAGATAGAAAAGGGCAAGGATTGATATTGGGTATGACTGTGAAGGAAAATATAACTTTACCATATCTTGAAAGTATAAGCAGACATAAGTTTATAGATCAAGATGCAGAGGGAAAGATCGCAGAAGATTATGTAGATAAATTGGATATAAAGACACCTAGCATAGAACAAAAGGCGATGAATTTAAGCGGGGGCAATCAACAAAAGGTAGTTATCTCAAAATGGCTTGCTACAAATCCTGAAATTCTCATATTAGATGAACCAACTAGGGGCATAGATGTAGGTGCAAAGAAAGAGATACACAGACTGATGTCAAAGTTGGCCAAAACAGGGGTTGCAATAATAATGATATCATCAGAGATGCCTGAAATTTTAGGCATGAGTGACAGGATAATGGTGATGCATGAGGGATGTAAAAAAGGTGAATTGAGCAGACAAGAGGCTAGTCAAAACAAAATAATGCAGATGGCAATAGCTCAAAATCAATAAAGGGGAGGATGTATATCATGGATGTACAACTAAAGAAACAAAGGATAAACAATTCAAACAATGTCTTTAATAAGATCAGAAAGTCGCCTTCTTTAAACATTCTGATTATATTGATCATAATGTGCATAGGTATGACATTAGCATCTGATAAATTTTTAACTTTTGACAATCTTTTTTCGGTATCAAGGGCTTTTTCATATATAGCTATACTGGCATTAGGAGAATCACTAGTTATCATAACGGCGGGTATAGACCTTTCAATCGGTTCAATATTTGGTTTTGCAGGTGTAATAGCAACTTTGGGTATGGCCAGGTGGGGTATAGGTATTTTGGGTGGTGTACTTTTAGGTATATTGATTGGTATTATATTTGGGTTATTTAATGGTTTTTTGGTTACAAAGATAAAACTTCCTCCGTTTATAGCTACACTAGGGTCATTGAGTATAGCCAGAGGTCTTTGCTACGTATTCACCCGAGGTTATCCTATCACAAACTTGCCCAAAGCTTTTTTAAAACTTGGTCAAGGACATGTAGGTCCTGTCCCTGTGCCGGTGATAATAATGATAGGAGTAGCAATACTTGTACACATATTTCTCAATAAGACAGTTACAGGAAGACGTATATTTGCTATTGGAGGCAATATGGAAGCAGCAAGACTATCCGGTATAAATGTAGAGCGTCTGCTATTATTTGTTTATTCTATATGTGGGGCACTAGCGGCCTTTGCAGGGATTATTACTGCATCAAGGCTTGGTCTTGGGCAGCCTACGGCAGGTATAGGATATGAGTTGGATGCGGTAGCAGCTACTGTAATAGGAGGGGCTAGCTTGTCAGGCGGTTTTGCATCTGTTCCCGGTACTATATTCGGTGCTGCTATAATGGGAGTCTTAAGAAATGCACTCGTGTTGCTCAATGTCTCAGCATATTGGCAGCAGGTAGTTATAGGGACAGTGATTATTGTTGCAGTATCTGCTGATCAGCTGAGAAAAAATAGAAGCAATTAAAGGAAAGGAGGAAAGAGTTAATTTTTTGTTAACAAAAAATTAAGGAGGTTTTATCATGTTGAAAAAGATAGTGTCAATTTTGCTGATTTGTATGCTTGTATTGACATTTGCTGCTTGTGGTAATGATCAGGTAGATGGAGGGGAAAGCAGCACTGAAGCTGAAGACAAAACAGATGATAGCCAGAAAGATGATAGCTCATCTGAAGGGGGGGGCAGTAAGGACATAGTGATCGCTGTTGTACCTCAACAACTGGGCAACCCAGTTTTCCTAGATGCGAAGGACGGGGCAGAGGCAGCGGCAGAAGACTTAGGGATAATGTTAGAATGGGTTGCTCCGGTGAAAGCCGATGCACCTAGCCAGGTGGAAGTAGTGGAAGGATTGATAGAAAAAAAGGTAGATGGGATAGCTATAAGCTGTAACCATCCAGATGCACTTACAGATGTTTTAAAACAAGCTATAGATGCTGGCATAAAGGTTAGTACATTTGATGCTGACTCTCCGGATAGTGGCAGATACTTTTATGCAGGGACACAAAACTATGAAGCAGGTAAAATTTGTGGAGAAAAGATGGTGGAGTTGACAGGCGGAAAAGGAAGGGTAGCACAGCTTACCGGAATATTAGGTGCATTCGACCTAGAAGCCCGTATGGAAGGATTTAAAGACGCTATAGAAGGAAGCGACCTTGAGATAGTGACCACCCAAGCTTGTGAGGATGACTTGAATAAGGCAGTTGAACAGGTAGAGCAGTATACTGCTTCAGATGATGAACTTGATGCTTGGTTCTTTGTAGGTGGATGGCCATTCTTTGCACCTCCAGAATCATTAGGAAACCTGAAAGGGTGGAAAACAGAAGAAAAGGTCATAGTTACAATGGATGCATTCTATCCAATGCTCCAGTATTTTGATGAGGATATGGTGGATGTAGCGGTTGGACAGGATTTTTATCAGATGGGCTACAAGAGCGTTGAAAGTCTATTTAAATTGATAAACGGTGAAGAAGTAGAAGAATTTGTAGATACAGGTGTTGAAATTGTAACCCATGAAAACTACGAAGAAGTAAGGTCTACCAAAAAGCCTTGGGATTAAAATAAACTCCGGTAAGGGGATAACACTGTGTTATCCCCTTTGTTATGGAGCAGTATCAACACATATATCAGGTTCGTGTATACTTGGTGTTGCTTTTAAAATGATAAGACAGGAAGTGATATATTATGGGAGATCTATACATAGCTGTTGACTTGGGAGGCACAAACACTAGGGTGTTGATAGGGACACAACAGGGGGTAACAATAAAATCTATTACCACACCTACTAGGGTTGAATTGGACAGCGTTGACCTGCAGAAAGATATAATAAGTACAATAGAAAAAATGATGACTGGCTTAAGTCAACATTCATTCAGAGCTATAGGGATGGGTATTCCAGGGGTATATTATGATCAAAAGGTTTATCTTTGTGATAACATAAAAAACCTAGGCGTAGATATGATAAAGCAACACTTTAGCGATGAGTATAATGCACCTACTTTTATAATGAATGATGTAAAATGTGCAGCTTTAGGCGAGGTTTGGAAGGGTGCGGGCAAGGCTGTCAGAAATGGTGTTTATGTAAATCTAGGGACAGGGTCCAGTATAGCGGTGATAATAGATGAACGTGTTTACCTGGGAAATAATAATGCTGCAGGAGAAATAGGTTATATGCTGACTGATATTGATGATTTAGATCGATGGGAAAAAGGGATACCGCCCTTTGAGAACATGTTCAGTGGTATGGCGATAGGAAGGGATTTTAAAAGATTACTGCAAGAGGATAAAGATACTATTCTTATACAAAAGGTTGAAGGAAATATTGATAAGATAGATACCCAACTTGTTTTTTGGGGGTATAAGCAAAGAGATAGATTATGTATAGAGTTTATAAAGAGAAAAGCGAAATATTTAGCCATGGTTTTATCCAACATATCTACCATATTGAATCCTGAAGTTCTGATTTTAGGAGGAGGTATAGCAGATAATTTTGGTATCATAAAGGAAATTGTACATGAGTACATACATCAGACTGTTCCTTTTCCACCCAGAATGGTTAAAGCAGAGATGGGGGATATGTCAGGTCTTTTAGGTGCATTGAAGCTAGCAATTGATGGCTATTCAAAGAATAAAGAAGAGGGGGAAAAAAATGAATTCATACGAGAGAGTTATGAATGCCGTTAAATTTAAAGATGTAGATGTAATACCTGTATGTCCTTTTGTATTGGCCTTTGCAGCCAAGACAAGCGGAGTTTCATATTATTCCTATTGCACTGATTATACAAAGTTAGTAAAGGCCCAGCTGGATTGTGTTGAACAGTTCGGATATGACATTGTAACAGCTGATTCAGATGCATATAGAGAGGCACATGACTGTGGAGCAGTTATTGAGTATCCTGAAGACGACCTGCCTATTGAAAAAAAGGCTGCATTTAGGAATAAAAGAGATTTTCTGAATGCAGATATACCGGACCCTCTCAATGCTGAAAGGATGACAGATAAGATAAATGCTGTGAGAGAATTTAAAAGAAAGGTAGGTGGCCAGATTCCTGTCCAAGGTTGGGTAGAGGCACCTTTTCAAAGCGCATCTATTTTGAGAGGTTTAAATGATTTTATGATAGATATGTATGACGATGAGAAATTTGTAGAGCAGCTTTTAGAGTTTGCCTGTGAGATGGGAATAAGATTTGGGAAGGCACAGGTAAAAGCAGGTGCAGATATTATAGGGATAGGCGATGCTGTTGCTACCTTAGTGTCTTCGGATATGTATAGAAAGTTTGCTTTGCCATACGCAAAAAGACTGGTAAAGCAAATAAAAGATGCTGGGGCGATTGTTAAATACCATATTTGTGGGGACTCACAGCACTTCTTTAGAGAGCTCATGGATTTGGGTATAGATATATTGAATATAGATTCTAAAGTAGATTTAAAATTTGCAAAGGAATTATCCAGACAGAACAAAATTTGTATCAAGGGAAATGTGGACCCAGTAGCAATATTAAACGGGCATGTAGAGGAAATTAAAGGACTTGCAAAAAACTGTATAAGAATAGGGGGAACAGGTTATATTTTAAGTGCAGGTTGTGAAATTCCTAAAAACACACCTCCTATAAATTTCAAAGCTTTTGTTGATTCAAGACATGAATTGTGATAATTTATATATTATAAAGTTATAAAGCCCGAACGTAAATATCACGGTCGGGCTTTGTTTTAATTTAAATATTTACCTATAGGGGTTTTGCTCAGTGCAAATAGTATCACATATCCTATTATAGCTCCTGAAACAAACTGGATTATATTCCAAGGGATGCTGAATATTGATACTATGAAGTTACCAAACAATATACCTGATGCCATATAGTATGCGAATACCATCCATAATCCGGATACTGTCATGCCTAGGAGTTTGCTGGCCGAAAAAAGCTGTTTGTCAATTTTATGTAGAAATATAGAGAGAATTATGATAAATATAGGTATCAGTATGGATATCCAAAGCAGCTGGGATTGTAATTTTTGGCTCATATCTATCAATTGTTCTACACTGTTAGCCCCATCTACTTTACCTACCAGTACGGAAGGATTGGATGCAATAGTTTTATTTATCACTGTTCTTAAGGCATAGCTGAACACAAACCATAAACCTGCAACAATCGTTGCTGCAGTTACAGTATTTTTCTTTTTACCTCTTGCCAGATATCCGGCTATTCCCCCCATTATTCCTTTGATTATCAAGGTAGGAAGAGCCCATACAGCATAACCTCCTGCCAGGTCAGCCATAGCAGAGCCTAAACTTCCAGCTACTGCTCCATATTTCCAACCGAGAAGAATAGCCGATACAAAAATCATGCTATCCCCTCCATGTATATATCCTTGTGTAAAAGGAACCGGGATGCGTATACTAAAAGTAGCTACAAATACTAGTGCTATCATCAGGCCGCTCAAGGTTAGTTTTTTTGAATTATATTCATTCATTTTATCTTTAACCCCTTTCAAAAGTTTTAATATATATAGATAATATTTTACTTGTTGGTCTAATTTATAATATAATAAAAGTGTGACCATATTGATAGTGACAGTTTTGATAATTTTGAAGGGGACAGTGAGGTGAAATAGCTGTGATCGAGCTTATGCCAAATATAGATAGTAATTCCCATGTGCCTATATATGTTCAATTATACAGGTATATAAAACAGGAGATTATTTCAGGACATATTGAGCCTGAAACAAAATTGCCCTCTATCAGGAAGTTATCTAGTTTTTTGAAAATAAGCAGGACTACTGTGGAAGCCACATATCATCAGTTATCGGTAGAGGGTTATATTACTAGTAAACCTAATGTGGGTTATTTTGTAAGTAAAATAGATAATGATATGTTGGATTATGATAAAAGAAATACTATATCTAAAATTATAACAGATGAAGATGAATTGGATAGTCATATACGATATGATTTTGTAGATGAACATGTGGACAGCTCTAGCTTTGATTTCAAATTATGGAAAAGATATATCAACAGAGCGCTTTCTTTTTATGATAAACGTCTGTTGACGTATGGATCATATCAAGGGGAATATGAGTTGAGAAAGCAAATAAATAAATATGTTCTTCAGTTCAGAGGGGCAGTGTGTTTTCCTGAACAAATTGTGATTGGTGCCGGAGTGCAGAGTCTGCTCAATATGTTGTGTGGGCTGGTAAAGCCTTTCTATAGCAAAGTAGCCTTTGAGGACCCAAGTTTTAATAAGGCTAGATATATTTTTAAAGATGGTGGTTTTGATATCATACCTATACCGTTGGAGAATGACGGAATAGAAACAAAAGTGCTTTCCGAGTTAGATGCAGACCTGATATATGTAAGTCCTGCCCATCAGTTTCCTACAGGGTCTATTATGCCTGTTAACAAGCGTGTTCAGCTTCTAAAATGGGCTTATGATAGAGAGGCATTGATAATAGAGGATGATTATGATAGTGAACTTATGTATTACGGGAGGCCTATCCCTTCGCTTCAGGGAATGAATAAAGGCAAAGATGTTATATATATGGGTTCTTTTTCCAAAATAATGTTGCCATCAATAAGGATAAGCTATATGATTTTACCAGAGGATATGTTGGAGATATATATGAGATCCAAGGAAAAATACAATCAGAGCTCATCCAAACTGGAACAACTTGCTCTTGCTTTGTTTATGGAAGACGGAATGCTAGAAAAGCATATACGCAGGCTTAGAAAAATATATGCCAAAAAGAATCAGATCTTGATTCAAGCTATAAAAACAATAATGGGTGACAATGTGAATATAATAGGGGAACGCACTGGACTTCACTTATTATTGGAGGTTAAATCATCTAAAAATTCTGATCAACTAGCAGCACAAGCGGAAAAAAGAGGGGTAAAGGTAACGCCTATATCGAATTACATGATAAAACCTCAACAGACGGGCAAGCCGTTGATTTTACTTGCCTACGGGGGGATACCTATAGAGGATATTTCTGATGCTATTGAGACCTTGAGCGATGCATGGGAACTATAGTTGTACCTAATATGTAAAAATGGTATATTATTTATATCTATTAGAGTGGAGGGAAGGTAGCAGATGTGGAGTAGGTTTGTACAGGGTGTAACCGAATGGTATAAGACTATAGAGGGAGGATTTTGGGTTAAAGCGGGATCGGCGATTTTTAAGGTAGTTATAATAATATTATTGGTTTATATACTGAGGAAGTTTGGGAATTATTTAATAGACAAGTCTATAAAAAGGCAGAAAAAATTAAAAATTACTATAGATGACAGGAAACTAGACACTTTAAGTAGTATATTAAAGAGTATACTGATGTATTTATTATATTTCATAGGTATTTTAAGCATACTTGATACCTTGAATATTGTAGATACCAAGGCGGTACTTGCTACTGCGGGTATTGGGGGTCTTGCTGTCGGATTTGGAGCTCAAAACCTTGTGAAAGATGTTATAAATGGTTTTTTCATATTATTGGAGGATCAATTTTCAGTGGGAGATTTTGTGACCATCGGGGATGCTACGGGTACTGTAGAAAATATAGGCTTAAGAATAACTAGGATAAGGAATTATAAGGGAGATTTATATATAATTCCAAACGGTGAAATAAAACAGGTTATTAATTCTACAAGAGGGGACTATATGGCTGTTGTTGACGTGAGCATATCATACGAAGAAAATATACAAGATGCAATTGCAGTATTGAATGATCTGTTTGAAAGGATATTTCAAGAGAGAGATGAAATTATAGAGAAACCGATGGTGCTAGGTGTTCAGGACCTTGGGGATTACAATGTTATCATAAGGTCCGCCGCAAAGGTTAAAAGCATGCAACAATGGGCAGTTGAGAGATATATGAAACAGAAGATAAAAGAGGAATTTGACAAGAGGGGCATAAAAATACCATACCCCAGAAGGGTTATATATAATATCAATGAAGAGGAATAAAAATGGAGGGAGTGCGTATAATGAGTTATACTCCAAAGAAATATAACTTGGGAGATATAGTACAAACCAAAAAGATGCATCCCTGCGGAAACGACCAGTGGGAAATCATAAGGGTAGGCATGGATTTTAAGTTGAAGTGTACTAAATGTGGAAGGATAGTAATGCTGCCTCGGCGAAAATTTGAAAGAAGCATTAAAAAAATTATAAAAAGCAATCAATCAGAGGATTTTTAAAAAATATTAATTTCTCTATTGACAAATATATGTTATATTGGTACAATGTTTAAAAATTAATAGATGTTGTGAAAGTGCTATTGCTTACGATGAGTAGGAAGGGAGTGTACCTAGGGTTCCGCTGGATTTCCAGGTCTGTGACCGAGCGGTACAAAATACGTTAAGTATTACACCGTGGGGATAAAATACCCGGCGGCAGGTTTCTTCTTAAAAGAATTCTGTTGTCGGGCATTTTTATATCATTAAATGTTATGAAGGAGAAAAAAGGCATGTTTTATGTTTCAGAGAGCCGATGGCTGCTGTGAATCGGTGCATGGGCATGCTAATAACTCGCTCCGGAACTTCAAACGTGAAATTATAGTAGTGTTTGACGGAAAGCCTTCGTTATATGGGCAGGGTTATCTATGTAACCTGATGAGGCTGTTATTGTGAAATAACGGTGAATATAGGTGGTATCACGAGGGGAGAACCTTTCGTCCTTGTTTTTAGGGCGAAAGGTTTTGTTTTATATAAATTTATATAAAAATTGTTTTACTAGGTTACCTATTTAAATGCATAAATAAATTGTTTTGGAGGTAATGCATATTATGAAAATATCGGGTGCACAAGCTATTATAAAGGCACTTGAAGAGGAAGGAATAAAGGTGGTTTTTGGTTATCCCGGGGGTGCAGTGTTGCCTTTATATGATAGCTTATTGGATTCTAAAATAAAACACGTACTTATAAGACAGGAACAGAATGCAGTCCATAGTGCAAGCGGTTATGCTAGAAGCACTGGGGGTGTAGGTGTTTGTATAGCCACATCAGGTCCAGGAGCTACAAATATGATAACAGGAATAGCGACTGCATATATGGATTCTATTCCTATAGTGGCTATTACAGGACAGGTGTCCACCGATTTGATAGGAAAAGATGTGTTTCAAGAGGTGGATATTACCGGGGCTACTGCGCCCTTTTGTAAGCACAATTATCTTGTAAAAAATGCTCAGGATATACCTGGGATAGTTAAAGAGGCGTTTTATATAGCGGCTACAGGAAGACCGGGTCCTGTGTTGATTGATTTGCCAATCGATGTATCCAAACAACTTATAGAGTTTGATTATCCTGATCAGGTGGATTTGAGGGGCTATAAACCTACTTATAAAGGCCATCATTTGCAAATCAAAAAATTTGCTAAAGCCCTCAAACAATCAAAAAGACCTGTCATATGCGCAGGGGGAGGAGTAATATCCTCTGATGCTAGTGAGCTTTTGGTGAAAATCAGTGAATCGGCCAACATTCCTGTTACTACTACATTGATGGGAATAGGCAGTTTTCCTGACAGTCATCCTAATGCTATAGGCATGGTAGGTCAGCATGGAAATTTTGCAGCAAACAATGCCATTTCTAAGTCAGATCTTTTGATAGTGGCAGGGGCAAGACTGGGTGACAGGGCTACTGGCAGTTTGGATAAGTTTGCAAAAAATGCTACCCTCGTCCACATCGATATAGATCCTGCTGAAATCGGGAAAAATATCAGTATAGATATACCTATTGTAGGCGATTTAAGGTATGTGTTGGAGCAGACTTTAAAGCAGGATATAGCAAGACAAGATGATTATTGGATAGATATAGTCAGGGAATGGAAGGTTAAACAGGGTGAGTCTAAACTAAATAGCGGGGACAATATGACTGCAGAGTATATTTTAGATGTGGTGTCTTCAATCAAAGACAGTGACTGTATAGCAGTCACCGATGTGGGACAGCATCAGATATGGGCAGGACGTTATTTAAACATTGAAAAGCCCGGGACTTTTCTTACTTCCGGAGGCCTCGGCACTATGGGGTATGGCCTGCCAGCAGCTATAGGGGCTAAGATAGCCAATAGAGATAAACAGGTAATGCTTATTACGGGAGATGGCAGTTTTCAGATGACTTTTAACGAACTTGCTACCATAGTGCAGGAAGATATAGGTATCAAGATAATCATTTTTAATAACAATTGCCTTGGAATGGTAAGGGAGTTGCAACAGCATTATTGTAATGGCAGGTATTCCCAGGTATTCATGAGAGGAAATCCTGATTTTGTAAGCCTTGCTAAAGCGTATGGAATCGAAGGGATAAAGGTAGATAAAAAGCAAGATGTTGAAGGGGCGATAAAATACGGGTTTTCTAATGATAACACAATTGTTATAGAGTTTTTGATAGATGATAAACAGAATGTATTACCGGTAAGAGAGGAGGTTTGAATGGGATGAAACACACCCTTGCAGTATTGGTAGAGAACCATCCAGGAGTATTATCAAGGGTATCAGGCCTGTTCAGCAGACGAGGCTTTAATATAGACAGTCTTGCGGTGGGAGTTACTGAGGATCCTGATATATCCAGAATCACAATAGTTGTGGAAGGGGATGGATATACTTTAGAACAGGTTAATAAACAGCTCAACAAGTTGATAGATGTTATAAAGATAAGCGATGTGTCCCAAAACTCTGTTATAAGAGAATTAGCACTCATAAAGGTGAGCTCTGCTGGCTGTGTAAGAAACGAGATTATAGAGATAGTCAATGTATTCAGAGCAAACATTGTTGATATAAATAAAAACTCTTTGACAATAGAGATAACAGGGGATACCGAAAAGATTGAAGCTATGCAAGATATGTTAAAGCCATATGGAATAAAGGAAATGGTAAGAACAGGGGCTATTGCCCTTGATAGAGGTTCAAAAAATATTAAAATCAATAATGAGGAGGAATAGATGATGGCAAAGATTTATTATGAAAGCGATGCAAATTTGGAATTATTGAAGGGAAAGACTATAGCGATTATAGGTTACGGAAGTCAGGGGCATGCACATGCTCTCAATTTAAAAGAAAGTGGAGCAGAAGTGGTGGTAGGGCTATATAAAGGAAGTAAGTCGTGGGAGAAGGCTGAAGCAGCCGGATTGACTGTTATGGATTCTGAACAAGCCGCTAAAAAAGCTGATATTATAATGATACTTATACCTGACGAAAAGCAAGTGGAGCTATATGAGAGCAGCATAGAACCTAACCTTGAAGAGGGAAATGCCTTGATGTTTGCTCATGGGTTCAATATACACTTCAAACAAATACTGCCCCCTGAAAATGTAGATGTGCTCATGATAGCTCCTAAAGGTCCCGGGCATACTGTGAGAAGTCAGTATCAAGAAGGCAAAGGAGTTCCTTGTCTTATAGCCGTTCATCAGGATTATACAGGAAAAGCCAAAGATCTAGGGCTTGCTTATGCTAAAGGTATCGGGGGAGCTAGGGCAGGTGTGTTAGAGACTACATTCAAAGAAGAGACTGAAACTGATTTGTTTGGCGAACAAGCTGTTCTTTGCGGTGGAATTACGGAACTAATAAAGGCCGGTTTTGATACTTTGGTAGAAGCGGGGTATCAGCCGGAAAGCGCTTATTTTGAATGCTTACATGAGATGAAACTCATAGTTGATCTTATAAATCAGGGTGGATTATCTTATATGAGATATTCCATAAGCAACACTGCAGAGTACGGGGACTATGTGACAGGCAAGAGACTTATAACTGATCAAACTAGAAATGAGATGAAAAAAGTATTAGAGGAGATACAGGATGGAGAGTTTGCTAGGAACTGGATATTAGAAAATAAGGCTAATAGACCTAACTTTTACGCTATGAGAGAAAAAGAACAAAACCTCCAGATAGAAAAAGTAGGAAAAGAACTAAGAAAGATGATGCCGTGGATTGAGGATAAATAATATTTGGGGGGTTTTAAATGGATAATGATATTTATATTTTTGATACCACGCTGAGAGACGGGGAGCAATCCCCGGGTGTCAGCCTGAATGTTCATGAAAAATTGGAGATAGCTAAACAGCTTGAAAAGTTGAATGTTGATGTAATAGAGGCCGGTTTTCCTATAGCATCAAAAGGGGATTTCGAGGCGGTAAAAATTATATCAGATAATATCAGGCAACCTGTTATATGTGGTTTGGCAAGGGCGGTTAAACAGGATATAGATGTTGCCTGGGAGGCCTTAAAAGGTGCTGCCAGGCCTAGAATTCATACATTTATTGCTACATCAGATCTACACTTAAAATACAAGCTCAAGATGAGCAGGCAAGAGGTAATTCAAAAAATAGATGGTATGGTTAGATACGCCAAGGGCTTGTGTGATGATGTTGAATTTTCCCCTGAAGATGCTTCCAGAACCCAACCGTCATTTTTATGTCAAGTAGTTGAAACGGCTATAGCAGCAGGCGCTAGCGTGATAAACATTCCTGATACTGTAGGGTATTCCACTCCCTATGAATTTGGTCAGCTGATTTGCTATCTAAAAGACAATGTAAAAGGTATTGATAATATTATTTTGAGCGTTCACTGTCATAATGATTTGGGTATGGCTGTTGCTAATTCCCTTTCAGCAGTAGAGAATGGAGCACAACAGGTAGAATGCGCAGTCAATGGCTTGGGTGAGAGGGCTGGCAATGCTGCCCTGGAAGAGATTGTAATGAGCCTTTATACTAGGAAGGACTATTACAATAAAAACTTGACGATAAACACTGGCCAGATATATAGGACCAGCAAACTTATCAGTTCCCTTACAGGTGTAGCTGTTCAGGTGAACAAGGCAATAGTAGGGGCAAATGCTTTTGCACATGAATCTGGGATTCATCAGCATGGTGTGATGAGTGAAAGAAGCACCTATGAGATCATGACTCCTGAATCTATAGGGCTTAAACAGAATAAGATGGTGCTGGGGAAACATTCAGGCAGACACGCTTTTGAGCAGAGACTTTCTGAATTGGGATATGTTTGTTTGAATGAGAATGATATAAATATAGCTTTCAAAAAGTTTAAAGACCTTGCAGACAAAAAAAAGATAGTACTGGACGAGGATATCGAGGCCCTCATCACAGAAAAGGTAGTGGAAATTCCCGAAGTATATGTGTTGGATTATTTCCAGGTAACCAGTGGAAATCATACTATATCTACAGCCACTGTAAAGCTGCAGAAACATCAAAACATAATTGAAGAGGCAGCTTGTGGAGACGGCCCTATAGATGCTGTTTTTAAGGCGATAGAAAGGTGTTTGGATCGAGAAGTTAGATTAGTGGATTATTTTATAAAAGCTGTAACAAGCGGTAAGGATGCGTTGGGGGAGGTCACTGTAAAAGTGACTAGAAACTCTAAAATTTATATCGGCAGAGGATTGAGCACCGATATAATTGAAGCCAGCGCAAATGCTTATATAAATGCTATAAATAAGATGGAATTGGATGCTTCAGGAGAATAAGGGAAAAAGAGCACTCAACAGGGTCTTGTATGCAAGGCAAATGAATTGCTTATGAATATTTATCGCATGAATGGTCTCGCGTATAAGACCCCGTGCGTAGTTGCTGTTATACTTGCAAATATCAGCTGTGACACAGAGGGACTGTCCCCTTGACACAGGGGGACTGTCCCCTTGTGTTTATTATTATAGATACTTTGGCAAAGGAGGTTTCGCATGAAGAGGGTAATTGTATATGACTCGACATTGAGAGATGGGGCACAGGCTGAAGGTATTTCTTTTACAGTGGAAGACAAGTTGAAGATAGTAAAACAGTTGGATAAAATGGGTATTGACTATATTGAAGCGGGAAATCCCGGATCCAATCCTAAGGATCTTGAGTTTTTCAATAAAATAAAGGATCTACATCTAAAAAACATTAAGTTAAGCGCCTTTGGAAGCACTCGCAGGGTAAATGTAAATGTTGAAGATGATGCAAATATAAGAGCCATAATGGCTGCTGAGACTCCTGCAGCGGCTATATTCGGAAAAGCTTGGGATTTCCATGTTACAGACATAATAAGGACTTCCCTTGAGGAAAATCTAAAAATGATAAAAGATACCGTTTTTTATTTAAAGTCAAATGGGAAACAAGTGTTTTTTGATGCTGAACATTTTTTTGATGGCTATAGAAGCAATGCCGAGTATGCAATCCAGGCTTTAAAAGCTGCAGCTGAAGCAGGGGCAGACGGGCTTGTTCTTTGCGATACAAATGGAGGGGCATTTCCCCACCAGATATATGATATTACTAAAAAGATTGTGGATTTATTTGATGTATCAATTGGCATACACTGCCATAATGACACCGGAATGGCTGTTGCAAATAGCATAGAAGGGGTTAGAGCGGGAGCGGATCATGTTCAAGGTACAATAAACGGGTACGGCGAACGCTGCGGCAATGCGGATTTGTGTACAATTATACCTAATTTACAATTGAAGCTGGGTCTTTCATGCATACCTCAAGAAAATATAAGAAGATTGACCAAGACTTCTAGATATATAAGTGAAATTGCGAATGTAGCTCATAACGACAGAGCTCCCTATGTAGGACATAGCGCATTTGCCCATAAAGGGGGTATGCATATAGATGGAGTAATGAAGAGCACCAAGTCCTTTGAACACATATCCCCTAAAATAGTCGGAAATAAGAGGAGGGTGCTAATGTCCGAAGTATCGGGCAGAAGCACTATATTGGATAAAGTAAGGGAGATAGATCCTACAATAACCAAAGATTCGCCCCAGATAAAGCAGATAATAAATGAGTTGAAGGAAATGGAACACAGAGGATACCAGTTTGAGGGTGCCGAATGCTCCTTCGAACTCATGGTGAGAAAGAGATTAGGTAAATATAAAAGGGCATTTGATGTAAAACATTTCAGGGTGCTTTCTGAGGAACCCTGGCAAAAGGAATACAGTGCTTATGCTATGATAAAGGTTTTAGTGGATGGCAAAGAAGAAGTAACGGCGGCTGAGGGAGATGGCCCGGTGAATGCGCTAGATAAGGCGTTGCGAAAAGCATTAGAAGTATTTTATCCTGAACTTAAAAATATGCACCTGAGAGATTATAAGGTGAGGGTGTTGAATAGTGAGAACGCTACAGCTGCGAAAGTAAGGGTGTTTATAGAATCTACTGATGGGCATGATGTTTGGGGTACTGTAGGTGTATCTACAAATATTATAAAAGCCAGCTGGAAAGCCTTAGTAGATTCAATCGATTATATGTTGCTTAAAACTAGACTTTCGAAAGGAGGAGAAGATAATGGGAATGACTATGACACAAAAGATATTAGCTGACCATGCAGGGCTGGATAGCGTGAAGCCAGGACAATTGATAAAAGCTAGACTTGATTTGGTGTTGGGAAATGATGTGACCACACCGGTAGCCATAAAAGAATTTGATAGGGTGGGCACTAAAGAGGTGTTCGATACCCAAAAGGTAGCTATAGTGCCCGATCATTTTACTCCCAATAAGGATATAAAGTCGGCTGAACAATGTAAGATGATAAGAAAATTTGTACAGCAAAAAAAGATAAAAAATTACTTTGAAATAGGTCAGATGGGCATAGAGCATGCCTTGATACCTGAAAAAGGATTGGCGGTAGCAGGGGATGTGATTATAGGAGCAGATTCCCATACCTGTACTTATGGAGCCTTAGGGGCATTTTCCACAGGCATAGGCAGCACTGATATGGCAGCAGGTATGGCAACAGGGCAAGCCTGGTTTAAGGTGCCAGCAGCCATAAAGTTTATATTGAAGGGAAAAATGAGCAAATGGGTATCAGGCAAGGATGTAATATTGAATATAATAGGAAAAATAGGCGTGGATGGAGCTCTATACAAATCCATGGAATATACTGGTGAGGGGCTATCCAACCTGTCTATGGATGATAGATTTACAATAGCTAACATGGCTATAGAGGCAGGGGCTAAAAATGGAATATTTGAGGTAGACCAAAATACTGTAGAGTATATAAGGGAACATTCAGATAGAGAATACAAGGTATACAAAGCTGATGAAGATGCGGAATATGAAAGGATAATAGAGATAGATCTAGGCAAGATAAAGCCTACGGTAGCATTCCCTCACTTACCTGAAAACACCAGAACTATAGATCAGGTAGGGGATATAAAGATAGATCAGGTAGTGATAGGTTCGTGTACCAATGGTAGAATACAAGATTTGAGAATAGCTGCCGGGATACTTAAAGGCAGGAAGGTGGCACCTTATGTGAGGACTATTGTATTTCCGGCTACACAGAAGATTTATCTTCAAGCGATGAAAGAAGGATTGATCCAAGATTTTATAGAAGCAGGCGCTGTAGTCAGCACTCCTACATGTGGACCTTGTTTAGGGGGACATATGGGCATATTGGCAAAGGGAGAAAGGGCGATAGCTACTACCAATAGGAATTTTGTAGGAAGAATGGGGCATCCCGAAAGCGAAGTATACCTTGCAAGCCCTGCAATTGCTGCTGCTTCTGCCATAGTCGGTAAAATTGCATCGCCAGAGGAGGTAGTGTAAAATGAACATAGAAGGCAAAGTGATAAAATATGGTGATAATGTAGATACTGATGTAATAATTCCGGCAAGATACTTGAATACATCCAACCCCGACGAGTTAGCCAGTCATTGTATGGAGGATTTGGATAAGGATTTTCTTAATAAGGTGCAGCCAGGGGATGTTATGGTGGCAGGCAAAAATTTTGGTTGTGGATCTTCCAGGGAACATGCACCTATTGCAATTAAGGCTTCAGGGATAAGCTGTGTAATAGCACAGACTTTTGCAAGAATATTCTATAGAAATGCGATAAATATAGGTTTACCTATTATTGAATGTGCTGAAGCGCCAAAAGAGATAAAGGATGGGGATAGGATAGAGGTAGACGTCAACCAAGGTATAATAAAAAATATCACTTCCGGAAAAGAATACAGTGCCCAGCCATTTCCAGAGTTCATGCAGGATATAATAAAAGTTGGGGGACTGATAAATTACGTGAGCGAGAAGGTGGACAAATGAAAAAAAAGATAACATTGATACCGGGGGATGGAATAGGACCTGATATAATGTCACAGGGGATAAGGGTGCTTGAACGTATAGCAGATAAATACGGGCACTCTTTTGAATTTAAAGAAGTGTTAGCAGGAGGGGCAGCTATAGATGAGACTGGCTGTCCCCTTCCTGCTGAAACCCTTGAAGTTTGCAAGAATAGCCATGCGGTATTACTAGGCGCTGTTGGAGGACCAAAATGGGATGACCTTCCAGGGGATACAAGGCCGGAACAGGCGCTTTTAGGATTAAGGAAAGGGCTCAAAGTTTTCGCCAATTTGCGACCTGCTATTTTATTTTCCCAGCTGCAAGACGCTTCATCTTTAAAACCGGAAGTGATTGGAAGCGGTATTGACGTTATGGTGGTGCGGGAATTGACAGGCGGTATATATTTTGGCGATAAGCAGAGGGTTAAGTTGGAGGATGGAGAAAAGGCATGGGATATCGAGGTTTATTCTACCTATGAAATTGAGAGGATAGCCAAGATTGCCTTTGAGGTAGCCTTTAAGAGAAATAAAAAGGTTGTATCAGTGGATAAGGCTAATATCCTTGAGTCCTCTAGATTGTGGAGAGAAACGGTAAAGAGAGTTTCAAAAGAATATCCGGAGGTGCAATTGGAGCATATGTATGTGGACAATTGTGCGATGCAGCTTATTAGAGACCCCAAACAATTTGATGTTATTGTTACATCCAATATGTTCGGAGATATTTTAAGCGATGAAGCTTCCATGCTAACGGGATCCCTAGGTATGCTGCCTTCTGCCAGCATAGGTAAAACTAGTTTAGGACTGTATGAACCTGTGCATGGGTCTGCACCTGATATTGCAGGGAAGGATATAGCCAATCCTCTGGCAACAATTTTGTCTGTTGCCATGATGCTGAGATATTCTTTTGGGCTGGAAGAGGAGGCCCAGGATATAGAAAAGAGCGTGAGGGCGGTACTGGAAGCAGGATATAGAACAGCGGATATAATGGAACAGGATAAAACCTTGGTGGGAACAAACGAAATGGGCAGTTTAGTGGTAGAAAATATATAAAATACACACAGGAGGTATATTATGGGAAGGTATGTATATATAGATGGTGAATTTTATCTACAATCAGAGGCTAAAGTTTCTGTGTTTGATCACGGTTATTTGTATGGAGACGGTGTTTTTGAGGGTATTAGGGCTTACAATGGGAGAATATTCAAATGCGATGAACATATAGATAGACTATATTGTGCTGCTAAGGCGATTATGTTGGATATACCTATGTCCAAGGAAGAGCTCACTCAAGCTATGATAGAAACAGTGAAGAAAAATGGGCTGAAGGATTCCTATATCAGGCTTGTGGTTTCAAGGGGGAAGGGTGACTTGGGATTAAATCCTCTCAAATGTTCTAAACCTACTGTAGTGATAATAGCTGATGCTATAGAGATGTATCCAGAAGAGATGTATCAAAACGGAATGAAGGTTATTACCTCTTCGGTGAGGAGAAATTCCCCTGCAGCCATTGATCCTCAGATAAAATCCTTGAACTATTTAAATAATATACTTGCAAAAATCGAGGCTAACAGGGCTGGTGTACCTGAAGCTATAATGCTCAATGGGGATGGTTTGGTTTGTGAGTGTACAGGCGATAATATATTCATAGTAAAAGATGGTATGTTGATGACTCCTCCAATATATGTAGGTGCATTGGACGGTATAACAAGAAAAACGGTAATACAGCTGACTAAAAAGCTGGATATACCATTTATGGAAAAAGAGATGACTCTATTCAATGTATACAATGCAGATGAATGTTTCTTTACCGGAACTGCTGCTGAAGTGATAGCTGTTACTGAAATAGATGGAAGAAAGATAGGTTCCGGGAAATGCGGAGTTATCACTGCAACTTTAATGAAGGAGTTTAAAAAGATTGTACAAAGTGAAGGCAGAGAAATATATGGAGGATAGTACTGTCTATATTTGATATGGAGGGATATAGTGTGAAATTATATGATGCCATAGAAAACCGCAGGACTATAAGGAAATTCCGACAAAAGAAAATTGATAGGGAAATAATAGGCAAGCTAATACACTGTGCCAGAATTGCACCTTCTGGTGCTAATCTGCAGCCCCTCAAATATATTGTGGTAGATGACCCGGAGAGAGTGGAGTCAGTTTTTAGTACTCTAAAATGGGCCGGATATATAGCACCTGAAGGAAACCCAAAGGAGGGGCAAAGGCCGGTTGCATATATAATAGTAGTAGTGGATACCAAAATAAGGAAATTGGGTGCAGAAAGAGATGTAGGAGCTGCTGTACAGAATATACTTTTGGCAGCACATGCTGAAGGATTGGGGAGTTGCTGGATTGGTTCGGTTGATCGTAAAAGGTTGGCCCAGGATTTAGATATAGACCCAAGGTATATAATAGATTCAGTTATTGCATTAGGATATCCTGCTGAAAAGTCCATATATGAAGATGAACAAGGGTCTATAGAATATTATAAGGATTCTAATCATGTAATGCATGTACCTAAGAGGAAATTAGAGGATATTTTAATTTTTGACGAGGAGGAATAAGATTGCGTAGCGATAGGACAAAAAAAGGTGTAGAAAAGGCCCCCCACAGGTCGCTATTTAAGGCGATGGGATATACGGATGAAGAGATAAACCGTCCTTTGATAGGTATCGCAAATTCCCAGAATGATATCATACCAGGTCATGTTCATTTGGATACTATAGTGGATGCGGTAAAATCAGGTATAAGGATGAAGGGAGGAACTCCCGTTGAGTTTTGCACTATAGGTGTATGTGATGGGATTGCCATGAATCATGTAGGGATGAAATATTCCCTTGCATCTCGTGAGCTGATAGCAGATTCTATAGAAGCTATGGTTACGGCACATGGCTTTGATGGGATAGTGCTTGTACCCAATTGTGATAAGATAGTGCCCGGGATGCTGATGGCGGCGGCCAGATTGGATATACCTGCAATAGTGGTAAGCGGTGGACCGATGCTTGCAGGCAGTTATAAAGGTGAGCCGGCAGACTTGAATTCTGTTTTTGAAGGAGTAGGGGCAGTTAAAGCAGGAAGTATGAGCGAAAAGGAATTATGGGAATTAGAGAACAATGCTTGTCCCGGATGCGGTTCCTGTTCAGGTATGTTTACTGCCAATTCCATGAATTGTTTGTCTGAGGTGTTAGGACTGGCACTTCCCGGGAACGGGACGATACCTGCGGTTTTTGCAGAAAGGATAAGGCTGGCCAAGATGGCTGGAATGAGGATAATGGATGTCTTGCAAGAAGATTTAAAACCCTCTGACATTCTAACCCATCAGGCCTTTGAAAATGCACTTACAGTAGATATGGCTCTTGGATGTTCCACTAATTCTGTTCTTCATTTGACGGCCATAGCACATGAAGCTGATGTGGAGATAAATTTGGATATAATAAACAGTATAAGCAGTAAAACCCCAAACTTATGTAAGTTGAGACCTTCCGGTCCTTATCATATACAGGATCTGTACAAAGCTGGTGGAATACAGGCCTTGATGAAAGAGCTGAGTAAAAAAGATTTATTGAAATTAGATGCTATGACTGTTACAGGTCATACAGTAGGAGAAAATATAGAAGATGCCGCTGTATTGGATAGAAAGGTTATAAGGGATATTGACAATCCATACAGCAATACTGGCGGCATAGCAGTGCTCAAGGGGAATCTGGCGCCAGATGGAGCGGTAGTAAAAAGGGCTGCGGTAGCTAAAGAGATGTTGGTGCACCAAGGACCTGCAAGGGTGTTTGAATCAGAAGAGCAGGCCATTAAGGCTATTTATGACGGGAAGATACAAAAAGGCGATGTAATTGTCATCCGCTATGAGGGTCCTAAAGGAGGGCCAGGCATGCGCGAGATGCTGTCACCTACCTCTGCTATTGCAGGGATGGGGTTGGATAAAGACGTTGCGTTGATAACTGATGGAAGATTTTCCGGGGCCACTAGAGGTGCATCTATAGGACATGTTTCCCCTGAAGCTATGGAAGGAGGTCCTATTGCTGTGGTCAAAGAAGGGGATATAATAAGCATTGATATACCTGACGGTAAATTGGATATCCGATTATCTGATGAAGAGATAAAAAATAGGTTAAAAGGCTGGAAAGCTCCAGAGCCTAAAATAAATAAAGGATATTTGAGTCGTTACGCTAAACTGGTTACATCTGCAAGTACCGGGGCAGTGTTTAAATAAAAACAAGCGGTGATCACCGCTTGTTTTTTTATATAAGTTTTATAAGAATATTAACTACAATCTAAAAATATTTATGCCGAGGAAATGGTAGATAATATATAATATATTAAAAGAGATTACCTCTAATCTAAAGTAAATCTACTTGCAATATATGTTACATATTTTGCGATTTAACTAGCCTATACTTAACAATATTTAAACTAATTATTCCAACATATTCATATCATTACATCTTTATATTATGGTCATTAAAAACAGAATGATTTTGCTGTCTATGCATATATATATTATAAATGTTAGAAAATTGTAAATTTTCGTTTAATATAATAAAAAATTATTCTGTTTTTTAACAAAATTTTAGAGAAAGGGGGTTGT
Source organism: Clostridia bacterium (assembly GCA_028698525.1). NCBI lineage: Bacteria > Bacillati > Bacillota > Clostridia > Clostridia bacterium. Next base: position 5,593 of record JAQVDB010000024.1, on the reverse strand, counting down.
TTTTTAAGTTTTATTCAATAATTTAAAACAAATATAAGCAAGGAGGAATTTGATAATATGAGAAAACTATCAAAATTGTTAGTTGTTATTCTTATCCTTAGCCTTGTAGTTGTGGCAGTTGGTTGTGGAGCAGGTGATAAGGCTGAAGACAAGACAGATGATCCGGATACTGAAGATACCCAAGACGCTGGAAAAGATATATCTGATGAAGATTCAGGTGAAGCTGTAGAGATAGTATGGTGGCAGTATCCAAGGTATACCAATGTAGGGGAAAAAGAAGTCGGTGATTTTGAAAATGAAATTATAGCGGACTTTGAAGAGGAAAATCCGAACATAAAAGTTAAAATCGAGATGATTCCTTGGAATGGCGGGCCTGAAAAGGTGAATGTTGCCATAGCTTCAAACAATACACCTGATATCCTTTTTGATTATCCTGGGAGAATAATAGGTTATGGGATTCAAGGGGCGCTAGTTCCTCTGGATGACATTATGGAAGATGTTAAAAGCGAAATACCGGAAAATTTGCTCAGAGACTGTCAATATGACGGAAAGACATATATGTATCCGAACGGTGCTGCTGCTATAGGAATAGCAGTAAACTTAGATTTCTTTAAAGAAATAGGAAAAGAAGATTTGTTGCCTTTGGATAAGGAAGATAGAACTTGGACGTTGGAAGAATTTGAAGCAGTTTTAAAAGCAGTAAAAGATAGCGGCAAGGATGTATATCCATCGGTTATATATGCGGGCAATGAACAAGGGGACTCTTCTATGAGGATGTTCATACAGTCTGCATTTGATGCTGAGCTGATAAGTGATGATCATACGGAAATTACATTTAACGATGAAAATGCAGTAAAAGGATTAGAATGGATGATAAATGCATATAAAGATGGCTTGTTTGCACCAGGCGCAGAATCAGCTGTTTCTATGGATTCAATAGAGACATTTTTCCAAGGGAAATCGGCTATAAATATAATTGCATCAGCTCAACATCATGGATTGCATGAGACATATATAGCCGATGGTAAAGCTGAAGAATTTGAATGGGTATTGTTCCCACCTCCAAGTGCAGAAGGAAAGGATCCTAAAGCGGAAGTTCAGTTGAGTGGATATTGTGTATTTGATAATAAAGATGAAGCTAAGGCAGAGGCTGCTAAAAAGCTTGTTAAGTTCATATTAGATAGCGATAAATATAGAGAAGAATCAGTTAAGGCCACAGGTCAGATACCTGTGAGAAATACAATTACTGGTTTGTATGAAAACGAAGATTATATATTCTCAGAGAAGCTGTTAAAATATGCTGCAGATACTGCTTATACAGCAAATAATTATGCAGGCTTAAGAACTAAATGGTATCCAAATATTCAGGGAGCTTTGACAGACAAGATGACAGCACAAGAAGCTCTAGATGCATTTGCTAAAGAGGGTACAGAAGAAATAAATAAAAAGTAGCACTATGTAAAATGATAGATGTATCGCCTAAAAAGCGATACATCTATCTATTACTAGTTTTTACAATCCTAATATAATGAAATTAATTTCTATAGTATTATGTTAATGTTGGTATTATTAGCGGGAGGTTTTTAGTTGAAAGGAGAGAGCATATGAAAAAGAAGAGTTTACAGGTTAGGATAAGAGAATGGTTACCAGGATATATGTTTTTGTTGCCCGCTATGTTCTTTTTTATTCTTTTTGTTGTATATCCTATGATAAAAGGTATAATTATAAGTTTTTATAATTATACTGCTACTAGCTATGAATTTAATGGACTAGGCAATTTTATATTTCTCCTAAAAGATGAAGTATTTATCAAGTCACTACAAAACACTATATTATTTGTTATAGGTAATGTACCCTTAGTACTGATATTTTCACTGTTTGTATCTATAGTTATATATAATAAATCAGAATTTACAAGGTCATTTTTTAGGGCGGTCTTTTATCTGCCCGCAGTATCATCTATAGTAACTATTTCTATAGTATGGAAATGGATATACAGCCCTAGAGGCGGTATATTGAACAAGATAATAGAATCATTTGGTGCACAGCCGATAAACTGGTTGGGCGATGAAAGATATGCATTAACTGCGATGATAATAATACTATTTACTCTGTCGGTAGGCCAGCCAATAATCCTATATATAGCTGCATTGGGCAATATACCAAAAGATTATATTGAGGTGGCAGACCTGGATGGTGCCACAGCATGGCAGAAGTTTACAAATATTTACTGGCCTTTAATATTGCCAACTACATTGTATATAGTAATAATAACTACCATAAATTCATTCCAGACATTTGCCATAGTACAATTGTTGACAGGTGGAGGACCTTTCTATAGAACCTCAACCATATTGTTTTCGTTGTATAAATCAGCGTTTGAACTGCAAAATTACGGACTTGCATCTGCTATGGGTGTAATATTATCAGTGATAGTAGTGATAATATCTGTAATACAATACAAATACCTATCTACTGATGTGGAATATTAAGGAGGGAGGAGCAGAATGGGAAAAGCAAAGGTAAGTACTAGGATAGATGAAGTACAGGTTGTGGGACAGAAAAAAGGGGTTTCGGTAGGATATGTAGTAGCTGTTATAGTGATATGCCTGTTCGCAGCGTTTTTTCTATTTCCATTCTATTGGATGATAACAGGTTCGTTCAAACCTATGGCATCTATAACTGCATCATCCCTGGAGATATTCCCGTCTACACTATCTATAATGAACTGGGAAAAGCTGTTTAAGTACCCTGCATTCAAATGGTTGTTCAACAGTATGTTTACAGCATTTGGGACAATGGTGCTTGTATGTCTTACATCTGCGATGGCGGGCTATTCGCTGGCCAAAAAGCAATATCCCGGTAGAGAGGCATTGTTCTGGCTGTTCGTAGGAATGATGACTCTTCCCAGACAGGTGCTATTGGTTCCGCTTTTTACAATGGTATCAAAATGGGATTGGCTGGATAGCTATCAGGGGCTGATATTTCCTGCAGTAGGTTGGCCTTTTGGGGTATTCCTAATGAAACAGTTTAGCCAGACATTGCCTACTGAGCTGTTGGAAGCAGCCAAGATAGACGGATGTTCAGAGTTTAGGACATTTTGGGACATAGTATTGCCACTGGTAAAGCCAGGAATGGGCGCACTGGCAATATTCACATTCATGACTAGTTGGAACGATTATTTTTGGCAATTAGTATTGATCCAGAGCACCCCCATGAAGACACTTCCTTTAGGAGTTGCTGGACTGCAGATGGAATGGGGTACTGACTATGGACTGCTTATGGCAGGAGGAACAGCATCTTCCCTGCCCATGATTGTAGTATTCCTTGCATTCCAGAAATACTTTACAAAGGGTATAACTCTTGGGGCAGTCAAAGGATGATAGAATATACTTCCAGTTACCTATTAGAAAACACGCAGCAATTTTGCTGTGTGTTTTCTAATATTATTATGTGCCCGAAAGGGTCATGGGTAACTGATAAATGATCCAAAACCATAAAAATAACCGAGATTTTTATGGTTTTGGATGATATAATTGTGTATCAATTGATGGAATTAAGGGATGAAAGCTATATGGATTTAGCAGATGATTTTAGGAATATAGACTTAAAAGTCAAATTGGGTTATGTCTTATTTGACATAATATTAGATGATGGGTTTTTTCAAAAAAAACATCAATATAGACTAGATTGGCACACCCATGCTTTTTTTGAGGTACACTTTATATATGATGGCAAGGGTACATTGCATATAGACGATAAGAAGATAAAAATACTGCCTAAAAGTTTTTATATTTTGGCTCCAGGGGTTTATCACAGAAGAGAGGAAACAGAGGAGAACCTTATATACAAATATTGTATGAGGTTTAATTATAAAAAGTTAAAGGATGGCGATGATGAGTATTTTTGTTATGAAACAAAACAGATAGTCGATATATTATCAAATCTCAAGTATTATTATTGTACCGATACAGAACGCAGTGTTAGAATATTTTACAAGATAAAAGCTATTCATGATGAATTTTATTTTAAAAGAATAGGATATTATGAAAAAATACAAAGTATATTTGTAGGTATTATTATAGATATTTTCAGGGGCCTTATTCGTGGCTCTGATAATGAAAGTTCTAAAGTACCCAGCAGGTTGATGGATGATAAGAGAAGCCTTATAATAGAAACATTTTTATTTGATAATTATCATCGTGATATAAAAGCCCAGGATCTTGCCCAAGAGCTGCATATGAGTGTAAGCCAACTAAATAGGGTAATGAGGAAACTGTATAATAAAACATTCAAACAAAAATTGATAGAGACCAGAGTAAAATTTGCAAAAGAAATGATTGGAGATTCGGATCTATCGATAAGAGAGATTTCCAAAAAGGTAGGATATAGTTCCCAAAGCAATTTTTGTAGCATGTTTAAAAGGGTGACTGGAATGTTACCAAAAGATTATAAAGGGGGACAAAAGAGATGACTGAAAGAGAGCGTTTTTTAAAAGTAGTTAAAGGGGAAACACCGGATAGAGTGCCTTATTTTTTAGATTTAGGACATTGGTACAGGGCAGAGAGTGGTGGGTTATGGAACCTCTTCACTATATCCAATAGAACTAGAGAGTTAAAGGATTTGCATGATGAAGTAAAAGCAGGTATGTATATTGAGATGGGAAGTTTATTTGAAGAGTATTATGAAGACGGTATAAGGCACGAAAGGGAATTAAAAAAAGATATGGCAGTTGAAACTTTTATAACCCCTGATGGAGAAGTGCAGATGATCAGAAAATTTAACTATGATATTTCTTCATGGGTAATTGTAAAAGAGGCCATAGAGAATGAGAAAGATTTAAGGATATTTATAAGATATACAAAAGGAAAGAGATATAGACCTAGATATGATCAATGGGATATAATGGAGCGATATTGTGCACCTAATGGACTGGCTTTTCCTAGTATGGGGTATACCGGGCTGGGATCTCTGATATCCTATTATATGGGTGTGGAGAATACTATATATGCCACCGTTGATTACCCTGAACTGGTACAAGAGTACATAGATACATACAACCAAAAACACATGGAAATAGTGAATATATGCGCCAGGGGCCCTGCTCCTCATATGATATTCGGAGATAATCTTTCGGGAGATGTACAGCCACCACCAATGTTTAAAAAGTATAGCTTTGAACACTACAAGGGGATAGCTGATACATTACATGCAGCAGGAAAGACTGTTTCTGCCCACTTGGACGGCAGACTGAAGGATATTATAGGTGTAGTAGCACAAACTGGAGTGGATGTTGCGGATGCATGTACACCTGCACCTACTGGGGATTTAACGCCCATGGAGATTAGAAGGCAGGCAGGGGATAATATGGTCGTTATGGGCGGTGTTTCGCCATGTATGTGGCTGCCATCCACACCGGAAGATAAGTTTATAGAGCATGTGAAACAATGGCTTGAGCTTAAAAAAATAAACTGTAGAGTAGTACAGTCAGCAGGGGATCAGGTGCCACCGGGTACTAAATTGGATAGGATAAAATTGATGTATGAACTGGTGGAGGAATATGGCAGGTATTGACCGAAATAAAGCAACAAAA
>JAQVDB010000023.1 GCA_028698525.1 Clostridia bacterium | reverse complement strand
TGGCTTGTATACGGGAACATATCCACCGGTTGAACCCGTTCAACAGCATATACGTTATTGCCTAAGTATTTTAAATCTCTGGCAAGAGTTGAAGGATTGCACGAAACATAGACTATTTTTGAAGGTTGTGCATTATATATGGCATCTAACACCTTTTTATCACAACCTTTTCTAGGTGGATCCACTACCACTATATTCGGCTTTAGACCTTTATCTACAAGTTTAGGTAGCACATCCTCGCTTTTGCCACATATAAATTTAGCATTATCAATACGGTTTAAAATAGCATTGTCCTGTGCATCTTGTACTGCTTGTCCTACCTCCTCAATACCGTATATTTTTTTACACTCACCAGCTAAAAACAATGTTATAGTACCAATACCGCAATATGCATCAACAATCACTTCTTGGCCTGTCAATGCACAATATTCTATCACCTTATTGTACAGCACTTCTGTCTGTACAGGGTTTACCTGAAAAAAGGAAAGAGGAGAAATCTTAAACTTAAGATTTCCGATATAGTCTGTTATAAAACCATCTCCATATAAAATGATGTTCTGATAACCCAATATAACGTTTGTTTTCTTTGTATTGACATTCAGGACTATTGTTTTAAGGTCAGGTATGTTATCTTTGAATAATTGGATAAGCTCTTTTTCATGCGGAATACGGTCCCCATTTATCACCAAAATAACCATAGTCTCTCCGGTCTTATAAGCAACCCTGGTCACCACATGTCTTATCAGCCCACTATCGCTGCTTTCATCATATACTGATATATCATATTTTTGTATAAATTCTTTAACCAATCTTATAATTTGATCGTTTTGTTTTGCTTGTATAGAACAAGAATCAATATCTATGATGTCATGGCTTCTTTCCGCAAAAAAACCGATGGAAAGCTGTCCTCCTGAATAACCAACTGGAAATTGTGCCTTATTTCTATATCTTTTATGGTGATCCATTCCAATTACCGGATTTACCTTTATATCTTTCATCCCGCCGATCCGTTTTAAGGCGTCCTCTACCTTCTTTTTTTTAAATTCAAGCTGCAATTTATAATCCATATGTTGCAACTTGCAACCACCGCATCTTTTGCTTGCTTTACAGAAAACAGATTGTCTTTTGGAAGATGGCTTTATTACCTCTATTAATTTACCATAGCCAAAGCGCTTCTTTACTTTGACTACTTTTATCTTGACCTGTTCTCCCGGAAGTGCTCCTTCTATAAAAAGAGTGAAGCCGTTGACTTTTGCCACTCCCTGGGCTTCACTGTTTAAATCTGAAATAACAACATCATAATATTCGTTTTTTTCAACAACATTGGATTTTTTCATATGCCAATTACCACCTATTTATAAAGATATTTATTGTACCATCGCTGAACATATGTCTTAATTTCTTGATCAATAGCTTTCTTATAAAATCTCTGCTTCTGGGAAGTATACATAGAAATCCCGTAATATCAGTTATGATGCCGGGGGTAACAAGTAATATTCCTCCCACCAAAACCAGCAATCCGTCCAGCAGTTGCTTTTCCGGCATATTCCCATAACACAGCTCATCTTTTATCCTGCGTATTACAATCAAGCCTTGGGATTTTGCAAGAAATACTCCCAACAACCCGGTGATTACTATTATCAATACAGTATAAAGTGTACCTATTCTTTCCCCTAGATTTATCAATAACACCAGCTCAACAATAGGTATTATTGTGAACAACAACAAAAGCTTCGCAAACATACATATACCTCTTTATATACAATTATTTAGTGCTTCCAGCAGCTCAGGATTTCTCTTTTTTATGTTTATAGGTTTAAGATTTTGATCAGCAAAAGCATGCACTGTATTACCCTCTGCTATAACTGCACTATCTGTCTCTCTTATTATTTTATATTTAAAAGTAATCCTTATACCCTTTATTTTTTCAATACACGTTCTTACTATTAGTTTATCTGAATAATGAGAGGGCGATTTATAAAAACAGCGGGTTTCTATTACAGGAAACAATATGCCCTCTTCTTCCAGATCCTTATAATCCCAACCTACAGATCTTAAAAAATCAGTCCTTCCCACATCGAACCATACATAGTAGTTTGAATGGTAAACTATTCCCATTCTGTCAGTTTCCTTGTATCGGACTTCTATGTGCGATTCACTTGTATACATAAAAAAACACCCCTTTACGCAAAAAGCAAAAAACTAACATAGTTTTCTGCTTTTTAGAATGTAGTATATTTATTGCGATAATATATCAGCTAATTCATAGAGATCCATGCTGAACTCTCTTTTCATTGCTAGTGCTTCTTGAATATCAAAATCTACTATATCACCCTTAACTGTTGCGACCACTCTCTTGCCTTTTCCTTGTACCAACAACTCAACAGCTTTTGCACCCATCTTGCTGGCCAGTATCCTATCATAGGCTGAAGGACTTCCGCCTCTTTGTATATAGCCTAAAATAGTCGCCCTAGTATCTATGCCTGTCAATACCTGTATCTCTCTACATAGGTCAAGAGCGTCTCCCGCTCCTTCTGCCAACACCACTATACTGTGCAGTTTGCCTCTGTTCTTGCCTTCTATTATTTTTTTGCAGACATTTTCAATATTAAATTCTACCTCAGGTACAAGTATGCTTTCTGCCCCTCCTGCCACTCCTGAGTATAGGGCGATATCTCCTGCATTTCTACCCATTACTTCTATTATATTGACTCTTTCATGAGATGTGGCAGTATCTCTTATTTTATTTATAGCATCTATAGCTGTATTCACCGCAGTATCAAAGCCAATGCTGTAATCTGTACAGTCTATATCATTATCTATCGTTCCAGGTATACCTACAGTAGGAATTCCTCTATTGCTCAAAGCCTCGGCGCCTTGGAAGGAACCGTCTCCTCCTATTACTACCAGTCCATCCATTTTAAGCACATCTATTACTCCTGCAGCTCTCTCTTGTCCTTTTTCTGTTTTAAACTCTTCACATCGGGCAGTTCTTAAGATAGTGCCTCCTTTATGCAATATATCAGCAACAGAAGATAAATTCAATTCCTTCATTTCTCCATTTATTAATCCATTATATCCTCTTTGTACTCCTAACACTTTAAGGTCATAATATTTTGCTGTTCTAACTACTGACCTTATAGCGGCATTCATCCCGGGAGCGTCCCCTCCACTGGTTAAAACTCCTATTGTTTTCACTGAAATCCTCCTAACTCTAGTCGTTATCCCATGAGAACATTTTTTATTTATTAAAAAATGTTTTTAAAAAAATAATAAGTCAATATCCTGCTTTCATAATGACCTCTTGAGCTTCTTCTGACTCTGTTTGGGGCACTAATATCTGATAGCAGTTTCTCCGTTCATCTACATTCTTGTATACAGGTTTTAATTTTACCAGAAAACCCTCTTTTGTCAATATGTCTCGTAAAGAATCCGCATCATTCTTGTTATGAGCCATATATATAACCGTCCACATACGATGCTCACCCCCGGTTTGAAGATTTTATTAATCCCCGGATTCCATTTGTCCAAAAGAAGTAATTATTTTAGCTTTTCCTACTATCTTTATTGCTGATGTGTTTTCAGTAAATTGAGCCAACATCACTTGACCCTTGTCCAGCTTTTCAGTGTGGTGAAATTTTGTGTCTTTTCCTCTAGTCATGCCTATGATACTCACACCATTTTCTAGAGCCTTAATACAAATAAATTCTCCAGCATACCCAGTTGGCTCCATAAATTATTCCTCCTAACGCTAATTTCTTAACAAATATTATATCATAATACCACTCAAATAATCCACCAAAAGAGATTTGTTTTATTTACATAACTTCACACTCTCTTCACCTAGCAGGGCTTTTAATTCTCTCATCAATTGTTGATCTTCACTCACCCACAGATTTCTTTTTGCCATTTTACTTTTATTATTTCTTTCAATATATATGAAAACAGGAATATTGCCTGAATATCTCTTTAAAATCGGTTTTATCTTTTTTGATACATCCTTTTGTATTGTATTCGAAATCTTAAGATACAATCTTTTGTTATCGATCTTATATAAAGGCTCTACATATCTGCACAATATTTTAGGTTGCTCCCCTTCTTTTAAATCTATCATACCTTTTATTAAAACAATGCTATCATTGTCCAAAATTTGCATATATTGATTATATACTCTTGGAAATATTACCACTTCAGTGACACCATATAAATCTTCCAGTCCTATAAAGCACATTATCTCATTGTTCTTCGTGGCCTTAGTTCTTTTCTCAACAATGATTCCACCTATGGTAACAATATCTCTATCCCTTATGTTGGTTACATTTGAGATATTCTCATCGTGTTCCGATTCTTCGGCAAGACTGGATAACATATAGCTGTTTGTAGTGGTCAATTTTTTAAGTTCATATTTATATTCAGACAATGGATGTCCACTTATATATATACCTAATATCTCTTTTTCCATTGATAGCATCAGCTTTTGAGGGTACTCATTAATATCCGGCAACATCCCATGGTTCAACTGTTCCGTTTGAGATTCAAATAGGGAAAGCTGACCGTCAATGTTCCTGCGCCTGGATTGCTGAACGCTATCTATTGTTTTTTCATATATTGCCATCAGCTGAGACCTGTATACTCCCATTGAATCAAAGGCCCCACATTTTATCAAACTCTCTATCGCTTTTTTATTTATATATTTATAATCCACTCGTTCACAAAAATCCACAAAGCTTTTGTAGGGGCCATCTTTTTTCCTAATTCTCACTATCTCATCAATCGCATTACTACCCACATTTTTGACTGCGGCAAGTCCAAATCTGATCTTGTTATCTACCACAGTAAAGTTTCCAAAACTTTCATTGACATCCGGAGGCAATATGGATATGCCCATAGTTTTACAATTGTTTATATAGTTAGCTATCTTATTTGTGTTATGCATAACACTGGTCATCAGCGCTGCCATAAATTCAACCGGATAATAACATTTAAGCCATGCAGTATGATATGCGATAAGTGCATATGCAGCAGCATGGGATTTGTTGAACGCATACTTTGCAAATTCCATCATCTCATCGAATATACGATTTGCATTTTCCTCTGATACTCCATTGTTCACAGCACCCTTTATTATTATATCCTCTTTAGAGTCAGCATTGCCATAGATGAAGTTTTTTCTTTCCCTTTCCATTATATCGGTCTTTTTTTTGGCCATAGCCCTTCTGACTAAATCTGATCTTCCCAAAGAATAACCTGCTAAATCTCTAACTATTTGCATTACCTGCTCCTGATAAACCATACAGCCATAGGTGACTTTTAAGATAGGTTCCAGGGCAGCATCTGTATAGTTGATATTTTTAGGATGTTTTTTGTTTTCAATATACCGTGGTATTTGATCCATGGGACCTGGTCTATATAAGGAAATACCTGCTATTATATCTTCAAATTTATCGGGATTTAGCTCCTTCATAAATTGCTTCATGCCACTGCTTTCCAGCTGAAATACTCCATCAGTCTCCCCTGAACCTATCAGTTCAAATACTTTTGGATCTTCCAACGATATATTGTTTAAATCTATCTTTTTACCGTGTACAGATTTTATTATATTCAGTGTATCCCTGATCACAGTCAGGGTCCGCAAGCCTAAAAAGTCCATCTTTAAAAGGCCTAGCTCCTCCAGTATTCCCATGGAAAACTGGGTGGTGACTATATCATCATTTTTCTGTAAAGGCACATACTCCATAATCGGCATCTTGGATATAACCACACCTGCAGCATGGGTAGAAGCATGTCTAGGAAGTCCTTCAAGCTTTTTTGACATATCGATCAGTTTTTTAATTTCCTGGTCCTGATGATACATTTCATCTAACTTAGGGTTTACCTTTAGTGCCTTTTCTATGTTCATTCCTATCTCAAAAGGTATCTGCTTTGCTATATAATCCACCTGTGCATAGGGCATATTTAAAGCCCTGCCTACGTCCCTAATAACAGCTCGTGCAGCCATGGTCCCAAAAGTTATTATTTGTGCTACATGGTCACTTCCATATTTGCCAATAACGTAATCTATTACTTCAGATCTGCGCTCATAACAAAAATCTATATCAATATCCGGCATAGTAACCCTTTCAGGGTTTAAAAACCTTTCGAATAACAGATTGTATTTTACAGGATCTATATTTGTAATATCTAGACAATATGCTACTATACTACCTGCCGCCGATCCTCTCCCCGGCCCCACCATTATGCCTTTTGACTTTGCAAACCTTATAAAATCCCAAACTATCAAAAAATAGTCTACATAACCCATCTGATGTATTATCCCTAATTCGTATTCTAGTCTTTCTTTAACCTCAGGCGTTATTTCATCATATTTTTTCTCCAGCCCTTTGTAACATAGCTCTGTCAAATATTCTAATGAGTTTGACTTAGGAGCTTTAAATTCCGGTAAATAAAGTTTGTTAAACTCGAATTCAACGTTACACCTCTGGGCTATCTGTTTGGTATTTTCCAAAGCAGTTGGTGCATATCTGAATAATTCCTGCATTTCTTGTTGGGACTTTAAGTAGAATTCATCTGTATCAAATTTCAATCTATCCTTTTCATCTACCGTCCTACCTGTTTGAATACATAACAACACGTCATGTGCCGATGCATCCTCTTTGTTTATATAATGAACATCATTGGTGGCCACCAAAGGTATATTGAGCTTTTCGCTCAATCCTATTAGCTGGCTGTTGACCATCTTTTGTTCCTGCAACCCATGGTCTTGTAATTCAAGATAGAAATTTCCTTCACCAAAAATCTTATTATAAGTCAACGCCAGTTTCTCAGCCTTGTCCATATCATCCGATAAAATCGCCTTTTGCACATCTCCTGCAAGACAAGCGCTCAGAGCTATTATTCCCTCATTATACTGGCTCAATAGCTGTGTATCCACCCTAGGCTTGTAATAAAATCCTTCTAGGCAAGCTTTAGATACAATCTTAACTAAATTCTTGTAGCCTGTATTGTTTTCTGCTAATAACACTAGATGTGAATATTCACTGTCTTGTTTAGACTCCTTGTCATGCATGGACCTTTTTGCCATATATACTTCACAGCCTATTATCGGCTTTATTCCGTTATTGACAGCTTGTTTGTAAAACTCTATAACCCCATACATCACCCCATGGTCAGTTATAGCTATACTGTCCATGCCAAACTGTTTACATTTTTTTATAATATCTTTTATCCTGGAGGCCCCGTCTAAAAGGCTGTATTCTGTATGAACATGCAAATGTGTAAAATCAATCACTGTATACTACCTCCTGAATATTTTAGCTGACATCATTCCCCTTGCTAGGGTCTTATAGCGATCCCTGACCTCTACTTCAATCTTGCAATAATGTCTTCCAGAATCGATAGTATTCACTATCAATGAAATTTTGTCCTCTATCTGTACAGGTTTTATAAAATATACTATGAAGCTATCCGGCATAGGCTCTAATTTTCTCTGTCTTTTTGTAGCCACAACAGCAGCAGTAGACATGAGCATTATAATAGCACTCCAACTGGCAACTCCCAGCCGGTTTAACATTGCCGGCTCCACTTCACCGGTAAACTTTACAACCTTAGAATTAGAAGTTATAGAAAAATTGCTCAACAACAAATCTTCCATAGTCTCTCCCACTTGGGGCTGGCTTCTCATGTATTGCATAGCCTTCATGACATCTCTTCGGCTTATCACCCCAATGAGCTTTCCGTCCTCAACTATAGGAATAAGTTCAATTCCTTCCCATATCATTATATATGAAGCATATGCAACGGTAGTCTTCTGATCCAAAGTTATCAAATCTCGTGTCATCCTGTTTTTTATCATTTCATCATTTTGGGCTTCCGTCACGTCTTTTGCGGTAATTATACCAACTACATTGTTTTTTTTATCTACTACCGGAAATCTAGTATGGGTAGTGCTATAAAAGAGGTTTTTCCATTGTTCTACCTTATCCGTTTCTTTTAGGTAAAAGGGGTCTTTTGCCATTATATCTTCTACTAAAAGTATATCTTTCTTTGCAAGTCTTTCATATATAGCTTTATTGATAAGGGTTGCGATGGTAAATGTATCATAACTAGAGGTGATTATAGGAAGCTTCTTTTTGTTTGCAATCTCTTTTATTTCATCACTACAACCAAATCCTCCTGTTATTAGCACTGACGCATCTTTTTCTAGGGCTAAACGATAACACTCTTCTCTATTACCTACAATCAATAGATCTCCCCGATTTATATATTTTTCTGCTTCATCTACCGTCATAGCACCTATTAAGAATTTATTCAAGGTTTTACCTAAACCTTCAAATCCGCCTAAAACGGTACCATCAACAATATTTGTTATCTCCCCAAAGCTCAGCTTCTCGATATTCTTTTTCTCGATCTTTTCAATTCTTACAGTCCCAACTCTTTGTATAGTGCTCACTAATTTCCTGTTTTCTGCCTCTTTTATCGCTCTGTATGCAGTTCCCTCACTCACGTTTAATTTTGCTGCTACTTTTCTCACTGAAATACGAGTACCTGCTTTGAGACTTTCAATATATTCTAAAATTTTATTATGTTTTGTAGTCATAGATACTCACCTGCTCGCTATATGGAAATAATACAAAACCTCCTTAAAAGGAGGCCCTATTTATTCTTTAAACTCAGAATTCATTATATCATACAATTCTTCTACTGCCTTTTGTTCATCTTTCCCTTCTGCACCTATCACAACAGTTTCTCCCTGTGATATTCCAAGTGACATAATACCCATGATGCTTTTAGCATTAACCTGCTTGTCATCTTTTTTTATCCAAACTTTCGAAGAATACTTGCTAGCTACTTGTACCAATACTGCAGCCAATCTCGCATATAAGCCATCTTTATTTTTAACTACCACTTTTTTTTCAATCATGCTTAAAACTCCCCCTTCTCATTTTTAAATCCTGTGCAATCTTCTCTAATCTCCTCAATCTGTGGTTGACACCAGATTTTCCGATAGGAGGTGATAACATCTGCCCTAATTCTTTTAAACTAGCATGGGTATTTTCCAGTCTCAAACGAGCAATCTCTCTTAGATTATCAGGAAGTTTATTAAATCCTATGCTTTCTTTAATGTACATTATGTTGTCTATCTGTCTAACTGCAGCATCGATGGTTTTGCTGATATTAGCCGTCTCACAATTAACCAGACGATTGATATTATTTCTGATGTCTTTATATACCCTAATATCCTCAAACTTTAAAAGAGATGAAAAAGCACCAATTATTTTCAACACCTCTGCAACTTGTTCTCCTTCCTTTAAGTATACTACATAGTTACCCTTTCTATCAATTATTTTAGATGATAGATTATATGAATTTATCAGCTGCGAAAGACATTGGGAAAATTCCCTGTTATGACATACAAATTCCATGTGATACGTCTTTTCAGGATTGCTTACAGAACCACCACCTATAAAAGCGCCTCTTAAATAAGCTCTTTTAGCCGATTCGCTCTTTATCATATCCTCTTTTATGCTATTGCTCAGCTGCATAGTACCACTTTTACTTTTTTCTAGTATACCCAAATCAACAAGCACTTTCCTGGCCATTCCTGGATATGTAATAGCTATTATATATCTATTGCATTTTTTAAGCTTTTTCCCTTTTCTGACAATAACATCGCTTTGTACCCTGTATAGCTTTTTGATAGATGAATATATTCTACGTGCAATGGCAGCATTTTCAGTAGATACCAGCAAATTCATCCTTTTATTGCCTTTTATCTGTATAGTACCGGCCATTTGAACAAAAGCTGCAAGTTCTGCTTTTTTATCTGCTGCATTATCGCCCTCAATTCTTGCTAGCTCATTCTTAACCTTAGTAGAAAATGACAAGTCATTCACCTCTTCAGAGCTTTTTATCGTATACGAGTTTTATTATAGTCTTAGCTAATTTGTTTGAATTATGTCTTATCAATCCGTCTGAAATATCAAGAAAATCCTGTTCAACTAGCTCTACTCCTAATCTTTTAAGCTGTTCAACATCATGTTGAACCGGTATTGACCCATCTTCTTTGTATTTATCCAATATGTGTTCAGGTATGTCTGCATTATTAGCAACAACGTACTGTATAGACCTCCTGCCGGCATATTCATGAATAACCTTTACATGATCAGATACACTAAAATTATCAGTTTCTCCTGGCTGTGTCATAATATTGCACACATATATTTTTATTGCCTTTGCCTTGGATATGCTATCTGAAACTTTGTTAACTAAAAAATTAGGAACTATGCTGGTAAACAGACTTCCAGGTCCTAATACAATACAGTCCGCTTTTTCTATCGCATCCAACACATCGAGTATAGGCATACAATTATCAGGAGTAACAAATACTCTTTTTATCGGTGATTGCCTCAATGAAGATTGTAAAGGAATGCTAGATTCTCCTTTTACAATAAACCCGTCTTCCAATTCAGCGTTTAATCTGATGTCCTGTAAAGACACAGGAAGCACTTTACCTCCCACTGCGAGCACACTGCTGATCTCCTTTATAGCTTGCTCAAAATTATCTGTAATATCTGTCAGCGCTGCAATAAATAAATTACCAAAATTCTGCCCTTTCAAATTTCCTTCTTTAAACCTGTATTGAATCAGCTTCTCCATCAACGGTTCAACATCCGCTAGAGCCAACACACAATTTCTGATATCCCCAGGAGGCAAAATACCCATATCGTCTCTCAACATTCCGGAACTTCCCCCATCATCAGAAACTGTTACCACTGCAGTTAGGTTGGAGCTGTATTGTTTTAAGCCTCTGAGCAGCACCGATAATCCAGTACCCCCGCCTATCACCACAATATTAGGCCCTGAATTCAATACTGCTTTTTTGTATATTATCCTTTTTATCTTTTTATAATCCATGCCGTTGTTAAAATTTTTGGTCTCAGCTAAATTCAATACAGACTTTATTATATTTACAACCGCTATATATATAAATATAAAACCGGCAGCAATAACTAATATTGAGACCACATAATTTATCGCTGTTGTATAAAATATTTTCTCATATATTATGACTATCCCAGCGGCTACAGCAAATATACCTAAAATAACTGTAAATATCCATCTTTTAATTCCAACACTGCTTTTTAACAGCTGAATAAATTTCATATTCATCCCTTCTCTTTATTCCTCGGGTATATCTCTGTGATTTATCGTAACACTGTACTTGTTCTTTTTTAATGCATCGTATAACTCATCAGCAATAATTACAGATCTATGCTTTCCTCCTGTACATCCTATACAGATGACTAATTGATTTTTGCCTTCTTTTATATATTGGGGAATTAAAAAATCTAAAAGATCCTGAAGTTTTTCAAGAAATTTTTTTGTCAACGGCCATTTCATCACATATTCACGCACTTTGGATTCCCGACCGGTGTATTGTTTTAGTTCCTTTATATAGAATGGATTGGGAAGGAATCTGACATCGAATACTAAATCGGCATCTAAAGGTATGCCATATTTGAAACCAAATGACATAACAGAGATAGTCAATGCCTGAAAATTCTCTTCATCTATAAAGATACTCACTATTTCTTCCCTAAGCTGCCTAGGAATGAGATTAGAAGTATCTATTATATTATTAGCTTTTTCTTTAAGCTTTTGTAATTTGCTTCTCTCTTCTCTTATGCTGTTAATTATTCTCCCATCGATAAATAGGGGGGGTTTTCTTCTGGTTTCTTTAAATCTTTTTATCAAAACCTCATCAGAGGCATCCAAGAAAAGTATTTCATAATCATAGCCGTTTTCTTTAAGCAGCGCTAAACTCTCAAAAAGATCGTCAAAAAACGCCCTCCCTCTTATGTCTACAACCACTGCTACTTTCTCAACAGCATCATCGGAATGCAGACAAAGCTCTGCAAATTTAGGTAAAAGTGCAGGGGGGAGATTGTCTACACAAAAGAACCCCAAGTCCTCCATGAATTTTATCGCCTGGCTTTTGCCTGCTCCTGACATTCCCGTAACTATAATAAAACGCATATAAACACCTTCTTAAAATATTTTTACATATACGGTTTTGCATTGATTATTCTATCTGCGGTGAGCCCTGCTTTAACAGCTATATCTATCCCCTTATCGAAATTTCCTACATCTTCAGGTTTGTGTGCATCACTGCTTATTGCAAATTTAACATCCTGCTGCATAGCAATCCTTACATATTCCTGATTGAGCAATCCATGATGGCTATTGATCTCAAGTGCAGTACCTAAATTAGCACATTCCCTCGCTAATTTAGCAGTATCTATCAGGATTCCGCAGCCGGGATGGGTAATTATATCAATTTTATATTTGTTTATAGCCTTTATAAACATTCGTGTATTGTCATCGATTAAATCTTGTATCTGGCTTTTTGCTCTCTTAAATAATAAATTCTTTAAAAATATTTGATACCAATCTTTTATTGAACTTGTACGAACCATCTTATGATACCCCAACAATACCATATCCAGTTCACTAATTAAATCTTGAGAGATATCTATGTCTCCTTCTGTATTGATGATGTTCGCCTCTACAGCAAGCAAAACCTCTATGTCATCAAATTCTTGATTTATTTTATATATTTCAGATTTCATTTTCAAAATATTTTTATTAGATACCCCATATCCTATATGTCCAGGACCGTGATCTGAAATTGCTATTCTGTTTAATCCTTTTTTTCTAGCTACTAACACATTGTCACGTATTGTACCTTTACCATGACTGTATCGGGTATGTGTATGATAGTCTGCGAATATTTTCAGCAAATATGTCATCTCCCTGCTATTCTTCTCCTAGGATCTTTACCTCAGTGTTTAACTCTACCCCAAAATTATTTTTTACTTCTTTTTGTATATGCCTTATTAGGGAAATCACATCTTGTGCAGTGGCTTTTCCTTTATTGACAATAAATCCACAATGTATATCAGAGACCATAGCATCTCCAATGGTAAAACCTTTAAGACCTGAGTCCTGTATAAGCTTTCCAGCGTAAAATCCCTTAGGTCTTTTGAAAATACTCCCTGCATTAGGCATATTCAATGGCTGCTTGCCCGTTCTCCTCTTTGTAAACTCATTAACCATTGCCCTGCAGATTTCATATTCTCCGTATTCCAATGATAAAGCCGCACCTAATACTATATAGTTATTTTTTTGCACTATACTGCTGCGATAACCAAAATCCATATGTACATTATCCAGTTCAATATATTTGCCCTGACAATCCAATAGTTCTACCTTTGTAACCACATCTTTCATCTCTCCACCGTAAGCTCCTGCATTCATGGCAATAGCACCACCAAGGCTACCGGGTATCCCGCTGGCAAATTCTAACCCTTTTAAGGAATTTTTCACTGCCATATTCGAAAGGGATGATAAAAAAACTCCTGCTTGCGCATATATGACATTCCCTTGTATGCTGACCTTCTTCATTCTTTCACCAATCTTTATTACCAAGCCTCTTATCCCTTTATCTCTAACCAACAAATTAGTCCCGTTGCCCACTATATAATATGGTATACTCTGTTGTCTGCACATTTGAATAATACTCGTTAACTGCCCTGTAGTTGAAGGCATAACAAGAATATCTGCAGGACCACCTATCCTAAACGAAGTATGCTTTCTCATAGGCTCATCTAACTTTATATATTGCTCATCTATAATTTGTTTCAGCATATCATATGCTTTTGATACATCCAACCTACCAACCCCATTCGTATTAGTTGTGTCCGGATAACATTGCAGCACCTATTATCCCTGCATCATTTCCTAGCTTTCCCAATCGTATACTTGCATGAGAAACTCCTTTACAAAATAAATTTTTTCTCACTTCCCATTTTAACGCATCCAACAAAAAATTACCTGCCTTGGATATTCCTCCCCCTATAACCACCACTTCAGGATCAAAACTGTTTATAATATTTATTATGCCTATACAAAGATATTTAATATACAAATTAAATATTTCTAATGCCACCTGATCATGACTTTTTGCAGCATCTATCACATCTTTCGCTGTTATACTTTCTGAATGTAAGAGTGTTTTGCTGTTCGCTGTATTATGTAAAATCTCTTTAGCTATTCTCACCAACCCGGTTGCCGATGCATATTGCTCCAAACAGCCTCTATTACCGCATGCACACAATGGCCCATCCACATCAATTATCGTATGACCTAATTCGGCGCCCACGCCATGAAAACCACAAAATATATTGCCATCCAATATTATTCCCGAGCCTACACCCGTACCTAAAGTCAACATCACTGAACAAGCCGCCCCGGCAGCGGCTCCGCATATATTTTCAGCCAGCGCAGCAGCATTTGCATCGTTGTCAATGTATACAGGCAAATTTAAATAACTTTCCATCTCTTTTCTCAGCGGAACATCGTGCCAATTCAAATTATCGGCAAATACCACCTTGTCACCTTTTAAATCTACCACTCCGGGACACCCAATCCCTACTGTTTCTATCTCATCCATAGAATATCCTGCTTTTGTTGTCAATGATCTTACCAATGCTGCCATATCTTTTATAATTTCATCAGAATCCCTTTGTCTCTCTGTTGGCAGTTCATCTTGGATAACTATTTTTCCATCATTATCTACAAGTCCTGCCCCTATATGTGTTCCACCGAGGTCTATTCCTATATTCATATAACATATCCCCCAATGCCATAATCCTATATTGCTTCAAATTTCTATGTCTCGTCCTCTTTTATTTAAATATCCAATAAACTTTTCTACTGAAATATTCATCACCGGCTCTTCGGTACATCCTATTTCTTCTAACAAGCTTAAACTGTCTTCAAAATTGCCTACATCGAATGAAATATGTGAGTCACTACCTATCGCAAAGTTGGCCCCTGCCTCTATCGCCAGTTTTGCAATTGTTCTACAATTTTCATCACTGCCTTTTCTTGTAAAAAAAGAACTGTTATTTATCTCTATAAGTTTATTATACTTTGCCGCAGTCAATACCATCTTTTTATAATCTATATCGTAATAGGGATTACCCGGATGTCCTATTATATCTACATAAGGATTTTTAATAGCATTTACTACAGCATCAGTATCTTCTTCCCTGCCACTGCTTTTTAATACAGGACTGTGCATACTTGCTACAACTATATCTAGATTTTTTAAATATTTTTCATCTACATCCAGATTTCCTTTACTATCTATTATGTTTGCCTCTACGCCCTTTAAAATTCTCACACCATAAATTTCTTCAGGTACTACTCGGATGTTTCCAAAGAAAAATTCGTGAGGTCCTCCCGGTAAAGCAGGTCCATGTTCAGTTATACATACCATCTTTAAACCTTTTTTAGAAGCCTCATATGCTATCTCTTGAATAGTGCTATATCCATGTCCGCTTGCAATAGTATGACAATGAGTGTCAATTAATATATTCAAATTATCACCTCTAATGATCTGATTCTTCTTTACTCTTACTTATTTTTTCAATCAATCTGTTGTTAAGCTCTCTAGCTGCGTTATATCCCATGGCTTTCTGTCTATGATTCCTGGCAGTTATCTCAGCGATAATGGCTAAATTTCTCCCTGGCCTTACCGGTATGCTGAGTCTGGTTATTTTAACGCCTAATATTTCAATGCTCTCATCAGAAAGACCTAATCTATCGTATTCTTTATGCTCATCCCACTTTTCCAGTTCAATCACTAAATCTATTGACTTGCTATCGATAATCGCTCCTACCCCGAACAAGGTTTTTATATCTATTATTCCAACCCCCCTGATCTCCATAAAATGCTTGGTCAACTCAGGGGATTTGCCTACCAGTCTATCTTCTGATACCTTTCTTATTTCTACAGCATCATCTGCTACCAATCTGTGCCCCCTTTTGACAAGCTCCAAGGCGGTTTCGCTCTTACCTATCCCGCTCTCGCCCATGAGCAACACTCCTACCCCATATACATCCACTAATACTCCATGCCTGGTGATCTGTGGAGCTAACTTATTATCTAGGAAATTAACAAGTTTGCCCATTATCTGGGTAGTCACCTTGCTAGATTTAAATACTGGTCTATTGTATTGCTTACAAGCTTCCAATATTTCAGGGGGGATATCCATTCCCCTAGTAACAATTGTACAAGGTATATCATACTTATATACTTCTCTTGCTCTTTCAAGGATTTTATCGCTGCTCATTCTTGAAAGATAAGTCATCTCAACCTTTCCTAATACCTGCACCCTATTAAAAGGAAAATAATCAAAAAACCCGGAAAACTGGAGCCCTGGCCTGTTTACATCACTTGTAATAACTTTTATAGAATCATTCTTACCTACATATACTGGCTCTAGTTTCAACGTCTCTACCCATTCATCGATCTTTATATAACAACCTTTATTTATATCTTCCATAAATAATCCCCCACTATCTAGTACTTATAATACAAATCTGTTTATTACTTCAGCTACCCCCTGCTCTTCATTGGTAGCTGTTACATAATCTGCCTCCTCTATTATATCTGGGGCAGCATTCCCCACGGCAACCCCTAACCCTGCCTGTTTTATCATAGGTAAATCATTGTAGCTATCCCCTATAGCTATCGCCTGTTTACGACTTGCCCCATAATAATCGCATAAAAATTCTACTCCATGGCCTTTTGTTATACCTGCCCTATTAAACTCTAAATAATGGGGTTTCGAAGTGCATATCGATAACTGTTCGCCGGAAAATATATTAGAAGTAGCTATATCATTGTATATCTTCAAGATTCTATTCGGTTCATCGATAAAAATTATCTTTGCCGGTGGCATACTCAAAAATTCGGTCAAACTTTTGCCTACAACAAAGGGTTTTATTTTGTTTTGTTGTTGATACATCTTTGAATATTTATTTTCATCTTTTACATAATATCCATCATCGTGGTAAATCTGCATATGAATATCCAGTTGCTCGCCAAACTCTAATACTTGTCTAGCCTGTTCAATATCCAAAGGCTTATAAAACAGAATTTCTTCAGTACAAGGGTTTTTAATCAAAGCTCCCTGAAAAGATACAATTGGAGTATCCAAGTCTAATTCCTTATGAAAAGGAAGTGCTGCTTTATACATCCGTCCGGTGGTTATAATCACTTTAACACCCTTTTTGATAGCTTTATTTATGGATGATTTGTTTTGCTGGCTTATCTTTAAATCATTGCCCAGTAATGAATCATCCAAATCTACGAAAATTAATTTATACTCTATTTTGTACACCCCCGAAAAAATTATTATTTTGCCCATTTATATTATATATCTTATATTAAAAACCTTAATAGTTTTCATGAAAAAAAAGATAAATATTTTGTGCAACATTAAAGTTTATCCCGTCTACCTCCATAAGTTCATCGATACTTGCATCTCTTATCTTATCTAGGCTGCCAAAATGTTTTATAAGAAGTTTTTTTCTCTTCGGGCCTACCCCGGGCACATCGTCTAGAATTGACTTAACTGTGTTTTTAGACCTCAAGGATCTATGGTATGTTATAGCAAATCTATGGGCTTCATCCCTTATTCTCTGAATCAGATGCAAACCATGAGACTTCTTGGGCAATATCACAGGTTCTTTTTTATCCGGAAAATATATCTCATCAAATTTCTCCGCAAGACCTATGATATCAATGTCTGTCCATCCAAGCCTCTTTAATGCAGATAATGCAGCATTAAGCTGCCCTTTTCCACCGTCTATCAGAATAAGATCAGGCTTTTTACCGTCTTTATCTAAATTTTTATACCTTCTTTGTATTATTTCAGCAATACTTGCAAAATCATCCGTCCCTTCAACTGTTTTTATTCTAAATCTCCTATAATCCTTTTTCACAGGCCTTCCATCCTCAAATACTACCATAGAACCAACACTTTGAGTGCCCTGTATATTCGATATATCGAATGCCTCAATCCTGGTAGGCAGATTATTAAGAGACAAAGATTGCTTTAATTCTCGCACCGCACCATGGGTTCTTTGTAGTTCCCATTGTCTTTTTTCAAGAAAGTCCTCCAAAGTTTGCTGCGCATTTTTTTTAACCAGTTCTATCAGCTCTTTCTTTCTACCCTTGAGTGGAACCTTTATATATACCTTATCACCTCTTTTATCAGTTAACCATTTTGATATCACCTCTGCTTCGCTGATATCCGATTGAAGCAATATATATTTTGGTATAAATATTGCATCAGAGTAAAATTGTTTTATAAAAGAGGAGAGCACTTCTGCGATATCTGTTTGACAAATGTCTTCCAACATAAAATGTTTAGTCCCTATCAACTTCCCGTTTCTTATGAAAAACAACTGGATGCAAACATGAACGTCTTCTACAGCACAAGCAATAACATCTTGATCTTCAAAATCATTTGAGATTATCTTCTGTCTTTCCATCACCTGCATTACCGATTCTATCTTATCTCTTATCACCGCAGCCTTTTCAAAGTTCATATTTTTAGAGGCCTGGACCATCTCCTGATTCATTTTATCTATTAATTCGCCATACTTGCCATTTAAAAATAGAGATATATGCCTTATCATATCATTATATTCATTTTTGCTCACTTTCCCTTGACAAGGAGCCATACATTGTTTTATATGATAATTAAGGCAAGGTCTTCCATTTTTATCTCCATATTCTATCTTTTTTTTACAGGTTCTTATGGGAAAAAGTTTTTTAATAACATCAATAGTCTGCCTAACAGCTGAAACATTTGTATATGGACCAAAATACTTTGCTCCGTCTTTCTTCAAATCCCTGGTAAGAAATATTCTGGGATATTCTTCATTCATGGTGATTTTTATATATGGATAACTTTTATCATCCTTGAGCATTACATTGTATTTAGGTCTATGTTCCTTGATGAGGTTACATTCCAATATAAGTGCTTCAACCTCTGTGTCGGTAAGTATAAATTCGATATCATCTATCTTTTTCACCATAACTCTTACTTTAGGGGGATGATGTATCGTTGAATGAAAATATTGCTTTACTCTGCTTTTCAACGACTTAGCCTTACCTATATATATTATATTGCCGGATTTATCTTTCATTATATAAACCCCAGGGTTTTCCGGAAGCATATCAAGTTGTTCTTTTGTAATAGGCATCAAACCACTCCCTACTGTCTTCTAATATCCTAGCCTAATAGCTTCCATAGCCACATCTCTTGCTACTGGAGCAGCCTGCCCGCCTCCAGTTCCACCTCCGTTTTCTATGACTACAGTAACTACTATATAACCATTTTTCCCATTGGCAAAACCGGTAAACCATGTATGGGAAGGTGCATCTTTTACCTGAGCAGTACCCGTCTTTCCTCCGGTTTCTATTCCATTTATCATAAAATTCTTGCCAGATCCGTTTTTTACTACATTTATAAGCATATCCTTTATTTGTTGGGATACTTTTGGTGTTATAGGATTGTACAACACTGAAGGTTTGGCAACATGCAATGGTACACCTCTATAATTCTTTACCTTTTCTATCATAACCGGAGCCATTATTTTACCATCATTTACTACAGCGGATGTGATCATGGCTACATGTAAAGGAGTAACTGATATATCCCCTTGACCTATATATTGCCATGTTCTGGCCATTTCAGACTTTTCGGTTTTATCCTTAAAAGTGCTTTGACTTATCGGCATTTGATCCACATGGACCTTTTTATTAAATCCAAACAATCCGGCTGTTTGCTTTATCGATTGATATCCAGCATCCTGTCCCAGCTTGGTAAAAGTGGTATTGCATGACACCTCCATTGCCCTGTTCATGTCTATATCACCATGAGCCTTGTTGTTCAAGCACGATAGAGTATCTTTGCCTATGTTTATCATCCCATCACAATGGTATGTCTTGGTTAATAAAGCTTCGTCTTTCATTAAAGCAGAAGCTGCAGTTACAATTTTAAAAGTAGAACCAGGCGCGTATCTTCCTTGTATCGCCCTATTTAAAAGAGGTTTATCTTTATCGTCCAAAACATCCTCACTGATATCGTTAGGGTTGTAGTCAGGCTTGCTCACCATGCTCAATATTTCACCTGTCTGAGCATTCATTACGACTAATGCAGCCCTATTTGTATTCAAAGATTTTAACATGCTAGCAAGTGCTCTTTCTGCTTTTACCTGAAGTCTAGAATCTATTGTTAAATGAACATCATTTCCTTTTATTTTTCCATACCTATACTCTTGAATTATATTGGATATCAAATTGCTGTCCATTCCAAGCAAGTGGTAAGCATAATACTGTTCAGCTCCGCTTCTACCCCTGTTTAAATCATTGTATCCCACAACGTGTGAAAATGCACGTGGATTGCCAGAGCTACCCCCTTTATAAAATCTAGGGAAGCTTTGTCCATCTTCTGTTGCTGTGGCAAGCAGGTCTCCATTTCTATCAAATATATCTCCTAAAACCCTTACTTCTGCCAAACCGGTCAATCTTCTGTTGTAAGAACTTAATACCACATTTTTACCGTTGGTTAACTGGAAATTTACAATATATACAATCAGCACACCAAACATGACTACAAAGCATACCAATAATTTCACTATATTCTTCCTGATTTTTTCCATACTAACCTTCACTTCCTCTATCTGCAAGGTAAACTTTTCTTTCTGTCAACATAGCCCTATGATTTGAGCTGTATATATTTTCAAGAATCCCCATGAATCCACTGGTTACAATAAATGAACTGCCTCCATAGCTTATAAACGGAAGTGTGATACCAGTCAAAGGAATCAGTTTTGTTACACCGCCTATTATCACAAAGGCCTGTATCCCTATGGTGCTCACTATGCCTACTGCTACTAATGAGTTAAATTTATTTTCAACCTTGGCTGCCAAGTTCAAACCCCTTATTATAAAATAAAGATACATCATTATTATCGCAATAACGGTAAGAACACCGAACTCTTCACAAATAGCAGAAAAAATAAAATCGGTGGTCACAACCGGTATATAATGTGGAAAACCCCTTCCATAACCGGTTCCAAAAAAACCACCCCAAGCAATTGCAATAAGACTTTGTATTATCTGGTACCCACCACCTGATGCATCTGCCCAAGGGTTTCTCCACGCATAAACCCGCCTTCTAACATGGGAAAATAAATAAAAACTAATAATAGAACCTAGTGTTATAAAAGCCCCACTGCCCAGCAGATATATTATATTAGAAGTTGATGTATATACAATTATCAGCGATATTAAAAAATACAAAAGAGCAGACCCAAGATCCCTTTGAAACAATGAAATCAAAATTGTAAAAGCTATAAATACAAAAGCAGGGAGCAACTTTTTAAACGAATGATATTTCGTAACAAAGGAGGAAACAGCTAAAACTATCAACAGCTTTATAACTTCTGAAGGCTGAAAGCCATAGCCATTAACGATAATCCAGTTTTTCGCCCCTCCTTTTTCACTGCCAAAAATCAAAGTAGCAATCAACAATACAATAGAAACGATTACATAAAACATTCCATATTTATATGCTGTTTTAAAGGTTTTAAATGCAGCATAACCGGCAGCAAATACTGCTATAGCAACTATAAAATGTTCTAATTGCTTAAATGCTAAGTCATAATTCAATCTATAAAGCATCACAAGACCAATATTTGTCAAAAATTGGTATATTAACAGTATATATTTATCCATGTATTTAAACAACACAGTGAGCACAACATAGCAAAATATATGTGCACCACATAAAAGAGCACAAAAAATAAGAGTTTTCTTATCCGTGGGACTATGCTTCAATGCTAATATTAGAAATGATATAATATTAAATATTATTATCAAAAAAAGTAAATCCCATTTTGATTGTATTCCATAATATTCTTCATCCTCTTCATCATCTTCACCACTATATTGATTTTGTTCATCATCAGAACCTGAAATTAGATATTTAAAATATTGGTCTTCCCTTTTGCTTCTGATTATAATATTTATCAAAAAAACATAAGCTATTATAACTAAAAGATATCTGGATAAAAAATTCAGCACCTTTACTATTTGCAAAAACATGACAACACCTCAAGTCAATGCCTAAACATCTATTTTTTTAATATTATATCACAGACTTTTGAATATTACCTTAATTACTAATGATGTTATATATAGCTAGTTAAATTACAAATATATTCTAGTATATAAAGATTAACATAAGGTTAAATTAATAATACAAAAGCAATAATTTCATTAATAAGGAGGATTCAAAAATGGCTGCTGGAAGTAGCAATACAGGCAGAAACAGACAATTAAATCCAAATGCACATAAAGAATTGGATAATATGAAATACGAGATCGCATCAGAATTGAAACTGCCAGTACAACAAGGATCAGAAGACTACTGGGGTAATCTCACTGCAAGAGATTGCGGTAGAGTGGGAGGTCAGATGGTAAAAAGATTGATATCAATGGCTGAAGATACCCTTAACAATAAATAACTAATAATAAAAGGGAACTGTTCTAATTACAGATCCCTTTTATATTTGCTTTAAGTGCTAGTATGTTATAATATATTTGTTATTAATATATATTTATCCGCAAGGTGATACGATGAGCTTCGATTTTAAGGAAGTAGCAGAAAATAAACTAATAATACTTTATTTTGTTGATAGGATTGGTATACACTTGTCCAACTCTCAAATAACTCAGTTTATACTCCAAAACAATTTGATAAACTTTTTCTTGCTTCAACAGATATTGGATGAGCTGGTGAAAAACGATTTGTTGAGCAAAGCAAAGTTCACCAATAAATATCTCTACTCCATGACAGAAAAAGGCAAAAAAACCTTAGATTGTTTTGTTTCCCGCATACCTGATAACACCAGGATATTGATGGATAACTATATAGATAAAAATAAAGAGGCTATAAAAAAACAATTGCAAATAACTGCCCAATATGAAAAAATCAATGATAAAGAATATATAGTAAACTGTAAGGTAATTGAAAATCAAATCACTCTCATTGATTTAAAACTTAACGTAGTATCCAGCAAACAAGCTAAAATAATATGTGATAAATGGGAAACAAACGCAACAGCTATTTATAAAAACATCATTGATAACATTATAAAATAACCTTTATATAAATATAATACCGTTAGGCTCCTTGCCGCAATAAATGTGATCCTCTTCCTTGAAGTCTTTAATGTTAAATTTAATAATATCATCGTTTTTCATATCGGTTATATACATATACTCACGTTCAGGATCACAAGCAATCGCATGTGGCATACATCCGATCTTTATACAGTCCAGCATCTTGTTCTGGCTTAAGTCAACAGCGCATAAATATCCATCTCCCATACAACATACATAAAGCAGCTTTTGCCGGCTGATTTCCGCCATGTGTATAGGGTTTTGCATCACTTTTATCTGAGAGACTATCTTAAAATCATTTGTATCTACAATGTAAATAAATCCTACGCTATTATCTCCCAACATTGAAATAAAAAGTCTATCATTATCTCTAGAGAATATCACTTTTATTGGACTAAAATCCAACTTTATATCCGACACACTATATCCTTGATATATATTAATGATGGAAATACTATTAGAATCAGTATTAGCAACTGCTAATATACTCCCATCTCGATTTATACATATCCCTTGAGGCATCAGTCCTACTGGCAGCTGTCCGATCAGCCTGTTTTCATCAGAATTTACTATTGAAACGGTATTTGAATCAGAATTTGTTATATAAATATTGGAAGAATGGCTATCAATAGCAAGATCATTTGGGTTTACACCTACAAAAAAAGTTGCACTTACAGAGTTTTTTTCTATATCAATTACAGACATACTATCATCAAAACAATTAGTAGAATAGACCATTCCATTTTTAGCATTATACGCTAAATTATGAGGGCCAACTGCATACCCTTTCTTATAATAATTGATTTTATCAAATCCATTCCCTAAAGGTTTTATCTTAATATCTGAAATGTGCAAAAATGTCTTTGAATCTATTATAGAAATTGTATCACTGGCTCTATTGCTTACAATTAATTTCCCATGATGATGATCATTTTTCAAGTCTCATCCCTCCAAAATAAGTTTAATTTATAATATGAATTAAACGCTACATTAGTGCAAAAAGAGAGGTTAAGGGATAACCCTCAACCTCTCTTTTTTTAAATCTTGGACAAGACTGTGAAAAATAATATTCTTTTTATTATTACACTCCATGGACATTTTATCTTTTTGATCCTAGCCTGAATTATAGCTATATCATAGCACCTCTTGGCTCTTTTTATATGCATATTACTCATATCACTACAACTATTATAACTCATTCTTAATTGACGTTGTGCCTTATCTATCATTTCTAACAATAAAGCTTGTTCTTCCAGTGCATTCCTCTTTTTACTATCAAAAACATTCATATAATATCACAATCCTAAAATTTAGAATCATATAATATTATTATTCATTTGTTATACTATTAATTACAGGTTTTTTATTTCTTTTATTATTGTCCTTACTTTCCCCACTAGATACAGAGAACCACAAAATACTATCATCTGATCATCATTACACATATATAGTGCTTTATCCACAGCTTGTTCCACACTATCGCTTATATGAACATTTTCACAGTATTTGTTTACAAGCAAAGCCATTTTTTCAGGGTTCAGTGCCCTTTTGTTTTCAGGCTGGCTGGTAATTATACTTTCAGCAATGGGAGCGAGCACTTCAACAACTCCTTCAACATCCTTATCCTCCAGCATCCCTATAACCATAAGTATTTTCCTTTTATTAAAATGCTCCTTTAAAGCCAGTTTCAAACTTTTTGCACCGTCAATATTGTGTGCGCCATCTATCAAGATTAATGGCTGTTTACTTATGATTTCAAGCCTCCCTGGCCATTTTACGTTTTCTAAACCCTTTTCTATAGCCTTTTCACAAATCTTTATATCATGTTTCTTTAGACTCATCACTGCAATAATTGCCGTAGCTGCATTTAATATCTGATGCCTGCCTATGAGATTTAATTTCAAGTTCTTTAATACTAAATTATCATATTTAAAATCAAATATCTGACCGGATTCTGAAAACCCGATCCGTTTAATCTCTGCGCACTCTACTCTATTCAAAACCACATCTTTTTTTGCACATTCATTCTCTATAATTTTATATACGTTTTTTGTCTGGGGGTAGCTTACAGCTATGGAGCCCGGCTTGATTATTGCTGCTTTTTCCAATGCAATTTTTTCAATATCGTTGCCCAATATGTTCATATGATCCATACCAATGGAAGTCAAAACGCATATAAGCGGAGTTACAACATTAGTAGAATCCAGTCTGCCCCCCAGCCCTACCTCTAACACTATGAAGTCTACTTTGCTCTGTTTGAAAATTAGAAATCCCAAGGCAGTGACGATTTCAAACTCCGTAGGATGTTGATATCCCATATTTATCATATGATCTATTTTTTCTTTGATCAATGTTATATTATTGGAAATTTGCTCATCCGAAACATTTATACCATTAATCTTTATTCTTTCATTAAAGTTTTCTAGATAAGGCGAAGTAAACAATCCTACTTTATATCCGCTCTCTATTAAAATAGAGCTTATCATGGAGGAGACTGATCCTTTTCCGTTTGTACCCGCTACATGGATGACCTTAATCCCCTGATGGGGATTATCCAATTCTTGCAAAAGCTTGATAATGTTTTCCAAGCCGAGTTTCATACCAAATTGATTTGCAGAATGTATATATTCTATCGCTTGTTTATAATTCATTTATCTACCTCATCTTTAATTTCTACGATTATCTTAACAAATTATTCATCATTTGCTCTAGTAGGATAATTAAGGGCGGCACTTCAGTACCCGCCCCATAATATCAATCATCTATTGTTTTTAGCCTTTCAATCACTTTTTTATACATCTCTTGGTACTTTATCTTCTTATCCCTTTCCTTTTGAACCACATTAGCAGGCGCCTTATTAATGAAGTTCTTGTTTCCTAACTTTTTATCGACAAGATTTAATTCTTTCTCAAGTGTCTGCTTTTCTTTTTCTAATCTTTCAATCTCTTTATCTATATCTATCAATTCACGCAACGGCATATAAATCTCTAGGTCTGGTATTACTGCTGATATAGCGTCATCCGGTATACTTTTTTTATCATCAGCCATAGAAATAGCCGAAATACCGGCAAGTTTTTGTATATATTCCATCCCCTCATTCACTGTGTCTATTACTTTTTTTGATTTGGTAACAAAAACAGCCTGGGCTTTCTTCCCGGGATTTATGTTCATTTCAGCTCTTATATTTCTAACGGCTTTTACAATATTCATTACTATTTCCATCTTGTCTACAGCATCGGTATCTATTTCTTCTTGGTGTTCTACAGGCCAATCGGAAATCATTATACTTTCTCCTGTATGGGGCAGATGCTGCCATATTTCTTCGGTTATAAATGGCATAAACGGATGTAGCAGCTTCAATGTATTTGAAAGCACATATGTTAAAGTATACATGGCTGCATCCTTACTTTCAGCATCATCTCCGTATAATCTAGGTTTTACTATTTCTATATACCAATCACAGTATTCATTCCATATAAAGTCATACAACTTTTGTGCCGCTATCCCCAGTTCAAATTTCTCAAGATTGTGAGTTACTTCTTTCACCAAAGTATTGTATCTGCTTATAATCCATTTATCTGTGAATAAAATCTTATTTTTATCTACATCGGAGTAATCCTTGTCTTCCACATTCATCAGTATGAATCTGGAAGCATTCCATATTTTGTTTGCAAAGTTTCTGCTGGCTTCCACCCTTTGCTTGTAAAACCTCATATCATTTCCTGGAGTATTGCCATTGGCAAGTGTAAATCTCAAGGCATCTGTTCCATATTGATCAATTACCTCCAACGGATCTATACCGTTGCCCAACGATTTACTCATCTTTCTGCCCTCTGAATCTCTGACAATACCGTGGATTAACACATGTTTAAAGGGAACCTGTCCGGTATGTTCTATCCCGGAAAAAATCATTCTTGCTACCCAGAAAAATATAATATCATATCCTGTGACTAATACATCTGTAGGATAGAAAAACTTTAAATCTTCTGTCTGATCCGGCCAACCCAAAGTAGAAAACGGCCACAGCGCAGAGCTAAACCACGTATCCAGCACATCTTGATCTTGCTCTAATTTGCCAGAACCACACTTATCACAGCTTTGTGGAGCATCCTTAGAAACGATTATATTTCCACATTCTTGACAATAGTATGCAGGAATTCTATGGCCCCACCACAACTGCCTTGATATACACCAGTCCTGTATATTTTCCATCCAATTAAAATAAATCTTTTCAAATCTTTCAGGCACAAATTCTACTTGGCCTTCTTTTACCGCATCTATTGCAGGCTGTGCCAAAGGTTTCATCTTTACGAACCACTGTTTTGAAATAATGGGTTCTACTACAGTATGACATCTATAACAATGTCCCACATTGTGCGTATGTTCCTTCACATGAACTAACATACCTTGTTCTTCCAAATCATTTACTATCAGTTTTCTGGCCTCAAACCTATCTAATCCTGCATAATGACCGGCTAATTCATTCATAGTACCATCGTCGTTGATAACCCTTATCTGCTCTAAATTATGTCTTAATCCTACTTCAAAATCGTTAGGATCGTGAGCAGGGGTTATCTTCACTATGCCGGTGCCAAAGTCCATATCCACATATTCATCTTCTATTACAGGTATTTCTTTGTTAAGCAGTGGTAGCACAACTTTTTTGCCCACAAGATGACTGTATCTTTCATCTTTCGGATTTACAGCAACCGCTGTATCCCCCAGCATAGTCTCAGGCCGTGTAGTTGCAATTGTTATATATTCGCTCTCACCGGAAATATAATATTTTATATGCCAAAAATGTCCCTGTTGTTCTTCGTGGTCTACTTCCGCATCAGATAAAGCAGTTTGGCAAACAGGACACCAATTGATTATTCTATTCCCTCTATAAATGAGTCCTTTATTATATAGATTTACAAATACCTGATTGACAGCCTGGCTGCATCCTTCATCCATCGTAAACCTTTCTCTGGACCAATCACATGAACTTCCTAATTTCTTTAACTGATTTACAATCCTATCTCCATATTTTCCTTTCCATTCCCATGCCTTTTCTAGGAACTTTTCCCTTCCCAGATCATATTTTGATATTCCTTGTTCTCTCAATTCTTCAACTATCTTTACCTCTGTAGCTATGCTGGCATGATCAGTGCCAGGAAGCCAGAGAGCAGCATATCCCTGCATCCTTTTCCATCGGATTAGAATATCCTGCAAAGTATTATCCAAGGCATGCCCCATATGGAGCTGACCTGTTATATTAGGCGGTGGAATAACTATTGTAAAGGGCTGCTTGTTTTTATCGATAACTGCCTTAAAGTAGCCTTCATCCATCCATTTCTTGTACAGCCTATCTTCTACATCTGTTGGGTCATATTTTTTAGCTATATTGTTCGACATAATTCTCCTCCTTGATGTATCATTATAAAAATAATAAAACCCCACACTCCTTATTTTAAGGACGAATGGGGTTGTTTTCGCGGTACCACCTTAATTCATGCACAAAAGCGCATGCTCTTCAATATTATAACGGAAATAGCCGTCTATTCCTACAGCTTAAACGAGCTTTGAGAATAGATGCTCCGGAGCTACCTTCGGAAAATTCCACTGCAGGATCCTTCCAGCCTACGGGATTCCCTCTCTTTGCATGAAAATAATCCTACTCCTCTCCTTCACTGCGTTTTTATTTTTTATTATAAACTAAAAGCGATATTTGTCAATCAGATGCTATATTTAACTTCATATACATTAAAATTGTCGGATGAAAGAGGTACAAAAACTGACTTCTGCTCCTTTACGATACCTAATCTCACTAATTCTTCCAATAAGATCTCTAAATTTACATCCAGACCTTTAAGCTCTTCACAGCTTTGTATCTCAATAAATCTCATAGCTCGGCTTTTTTTCCTCAATATATCGAGCAAAGGTTTGGCATAAGTAGTTGAATTAGCCGCTATCATATTCAAATAAATAATCTGCATCAGCTCTACTTTTTTTTCCACCGGTTCGGTACCAAATAAAAGTTCTTCGTATATCTTATATACCCCAATATTTACATCATATACTTGATTCCATAAATCCCTCCTAGGATATTGACCGGACTGATATATTTCAATTCTAGCCCAGTGAACCGTGCTAGCCAAAAGCTGTCTATATGCATCCATTATCTTTTTGTTTTGTGAAAATTTCTGGCTTATCCTATATTTATCTATAAGCTGAGAAAACTCCTTTAATATTCTCAATCTAAAATTTTTAGATGGGTCAAGCTTGAGTGCATTGATTTGTTCTAAAATAGTTCCATCGCTATCATGTATTAACTCTCCGTCAGCTACTATATAATGAAATCTTCCACCTCTGTTGTTTTTGATATAATTATCAAATACATTCCTGCTGATATATTGTATATGTATCAGTACACCATTGTTTTCTCTCACATATATAGGCTCGAACCTCTCTTGTTCACAGTTTGTTATTACCATCAAATCTAGATCTGATTTTTCCCACAAATTTTTATGGTATGTACTTCCAAAGTGTATTATTCCCTGTACATTTTTATTTTTTGACAAGCCTTCTTTATATTTGGTTAATACCGCATCAAACCGGTCTTTCAAATTCCTACACCTACCTTTTCTATACTACTCTATTTAAATGGTCTTTTTTAGTTTAAAATAATCTATTGCATACCTGATAAACGCCAGAATTGTAGAAGCTATAGCAATTAACAACAATTCTTCTCCATATTTAATTTCAAAAACTATCATTATTATCGCTATGTAAAATAAAACAGTAGCTATCTTCCCATACCACTTCGCACCTACTACTATCTTTCCCTTTTTATAAAGGAAAACAGCCCCTAAACCCATAAGCATCTCTTTTATAACCACGATTATAATTATTGCAG
The DNA here is from genome assembly GCA_028698525.1 of Clostridia bacterium. Taxonomy (NCBI): domain Bacteria; kingdom Bacillati; phylum Bacillota; class Clostridia; species Clostridia bacterium. Next base: position 2,958 of record JAQVDB010000023.1, on the reverse strand, counting down.
GAGGCAAAACACCCCTGCTAGTTAGACAATAAAGCACTGCGATTATCATAAGCTTATCAGCAAGAGGATCTAGCAATTTGCCCCATTCCGTAACCATATTATATTTTCTTGCTATATAGCCATCTAAAAAATCAGATATGCCCGCTACTATAAAAGTAATGGTAGCATATAATGAGGAATTTCTTTCAGGACTATAAAAAAAATATACAAAAAGAAACACCAGGAAAAATCTAAACATTGTAATAATATTAGGTATGCTCATGTAAAAAACCCTTCTCTATTTAATATATTGCATATATTATTGCTGAATATGTATAAAATATAGTTTCACCATAAAAGAATAAAATCCTTCTTAAAATCTATAGATATAAAAATGGTCGGAGTGACAAGATTCGAACTTGCGACCTTCTGGTCCCGAACCAGACGCGCTACCAAACTGCGCTACACCCCGACTTTAAACTTGGATAACTACTAAGTTAAATTCATTCTATATGATAATCAATTAGTCTGGTTTTGTCAAATATATTTTTTTATTCTATGTTAAATTTATGACTTTCTAACGGAAACAATCCATTATTTTCTTCCTATATCTAATTAATGGATATTATATATTATTTCGCCCATTTTTATTCATTCACCCCATAAAGACAGTTGATTTTTTAAAAATAATATTGACACTTTATATATTTTATAGCGATTATTTATTTAGTATTTATGAATTTATGTGATTCGAAGTGTTTAAAAGAACAGGTGCAGATATGTTACAAAAAACCAACGAAAAAGCAGCAGAGACACTTGCGAATACGCTTATCAGAAAAAGAGAAAACGCCAATTAAGGCGTTTATTTTTTATGTATTATATATAGAGTGTCAACAAAAGTGCCAACCATCCTTCAAAAATAAAAAAACCAAGACCTCCAAAGCCTTGGTATCAGTGGAGCCAACAAGGGGACTTGAACCCCTGACCTACTGATTACGAATCAGTTGCTCTACCGCTGAGCTACGTTGGCATGAATTTATAAAAGTTACAAATAAAATTATAAAGACTTAAATCACTTTAGTCAATAGACAAATCAAAACTCACCAATCTATTTTGTGTTGAATATAATAAATTATATCATTTTAAATGGAAGGAGGATTTGAATGAAAAAGTTTTTTGCTATGCTCTTAATGATAATCATACTTGTGACTTTTCTCACCTTTACAGGATGTCAGAAAGACCAACTCACAGAGGTCAGATTATGCGAAGTAACGCACTCTATATTCTATGCACCACAATATGTGGCTATAAACAAAGGGTTCTTTGAAGAAGAAGGAATAAAAATAGAGCTTTCCAACGGCCAGGGTGCCGATAAAGTCATGACTGCACTGCTATCCAATCAAGCAGATATAGGATTTATGGGACCAGAAGCATCAATATATGTTTATAATGAAGGCAAAGAGGACTACGCAGTTAATTTTGCCCGCCTTACCCAAAAAGATGGTTCCTTCCTAGTGGGGAGAAAACCGGAACCGGATTTTAAGTGGGAAAATTTAAAAGGAAAATCAATAATAGGTGGAAGAAAAGGCGGAGTACCTGAAATGACATTGGAATACGTACTTAAAAACCACGGATTGACTCCCGGTGAAGATGTTGATGTACTTACAAATGTACAATTTGCGCTGATGGCTGGAGCTTTTGAAGGGGGAACAGAGGATTATGTCACTCTATTTGAACCGGTAGCATCTCAAATGGAAATAGAAAACAAGGGATATATTGTAGCTTCTGTTGGTCAGGCAGCAGGGGAAGTTGCATATACTGTTTATTCAGCTAAAAAAAGTTTTATCGAGAAAAACAGGGACCTTATACAAAGATTTACTAATGCTATATACAAGGGGCAACAGTGGGTGGAAAATAATTCACCAGAAAATATTGCAAAAACGATACAACCCTCATTTCCCGACTCGGATCTAGATTTGCTAACTACTGTAGTAAAACGATATAAAGAACAGGATACTTGGGTGAAAAATCCCATACTCACAGAGGAATCCTTTTATCATCTGCAAGAAATAATAGAATTAGCAGGTGAATTAGATAACAGAGCGCCGTTCGAAAAACTAGTTAACAATGAATTCGCAGAAAGATCAATCGATTTAATAAAATAAGCCGGCATCAACCGGCTTATTTTATTAATATGTGCTTTCACCAATAAAGCATTTCGTGAATATAATAAATTAAACTTACAATTTATGGAGGTAAAACTGGTGGGTATCCCTAAATCGATAGAAATAAAAAATATAACCATGAAATACCATGATTTAAGTGGTGAAACAAAAGCTATAGATAATTTATCTTTATCTGTAAATCAAGGAGAATTTATAAGCATCGTCGGCCCCAGCGGCTGTGGAAAATCTACGTTATTGTCGCTAGTTGCCGGACTCATCAAACCTTCTTCCGGAGAGATCAAAATATTCGGCGATCCTGTAGAAACAAACTGCTCCAAAATCGGGTATATGTTTCAACACGACCACCTTTTCCCATGGAGAACTATAATTCAAAATGCTATGCTTGGTTTAGAAATACAACATAAAAATAATAAAAAAGACCTAGCAAAGATTGAAAGGCTTTTGAAAACTTATGGTTTGGAAGAATTTAAAAACGCATATCCATACCAACTATCCGGTGGAATGAGACAAAGAGCTGCTCTGATACGAACCCTAGCCTTAGAGCCGGAAATATTTCTGCTAGATGAACCATTTTCTGCTTTAGATTATCAGACTAGGCTAGCTATAGCAGATGAGGTATATACCATATTAAAAAATCGCGGAAAAACAATCTTGTTTGTAACCCACGACATAGCAGAAGCTATATCTATGGCCGATAGAGTAGTAGTGCTCACAAACAGACCTGCAAAAATAAAGAGTATTCATCAAATAGCATTTTCTTGTGCCGACAGATCCCCGTTGAAGTGCAGAGATG
>JAQVDB010000022.1 GCA_028698525.1 Clostridia bacterium | reverse complement strand
TGATGTATACCTTTCATACAATTGAATACATGGGTTATTCTGCTAGCTCCACAGTAAACGGCATGTTCCGTATCCTTGTATGAAGCATCAGTATGTCCCAGCGCAATTTTAATACCTTTCCTATATAGATATTTGATTAGTTCCTGTGCACCGGTTAATTCCGGCGATAGGGTAACAGTATCTATCATATCCTCATACTGCCCGCATGCCTTTAAAAAATTTTCTATGGTTGGCGCCAGTATGTACTTCTCATCATGTGCGCCTTTCTTTAAAGGATTTATAAGCGGTCCTTCCAGGTGAACTCCTAGTAATTGGGCCTGCTTGTACAAATCTTGGCTGCTCCTGGCATATTCAAAGGCCTTCAAAGCATTTTGAATATCCTGTATACAGGCAGTGACAGTTGCCGGTGTAAAAGAAGTGACCCCATGTTTTATAACTTCAGATGCCATTTTACATATTGCTGTTGCATTACCCTGCATCAAATCATTACCCTTAATCCCATGCATGTGAATATCTATAAAACCCGGTGAAACTATTTTACCTGCCGCATCTATAATTTGAGCCGATGATTTAAAATTATCATTACATACACGTTTAATTTTTCCCTTCTCGATCACCACACAGCTTTGTCCTATAAAATCACTGCCGTCAAATATTCTGCCGTTTGATATGACCATATCCCCCAAAATCAACACTTCCTATTCGTTCATCTTCTAAAAACAATATCCCCATTTATCATTACCATATATGTTTTAGTGATAAACTCCAAAGGATGTCCATCTAACACCACTATATCAGCATCTTTCCCTGGCTCAATGCTTCCTATTCTGTCATCAAGGCCTATTATCTTGGCAGGATTTATTGTTATTGCTTTCAATGCTTGTTGCTCATCCATGCCTTCTCTAACAGCAAGAGCTGCACATACGGGAAGATATTGTATGGGTATTACCGGATGATCAGTCATTAAAGCAACGTCAAGACCTGCTTTGGATAAAATACCAGGAGTTTTAAAGTTCAGCTCTTTTAATTCATACTTTGATCTCTCACTTAAAGTAGGTCCTACTATAACAGGGACATCTGCCTCTATAAGATAATCTACTATTTTGTGTCCTTCAGTACAATGATCTATAGTGATGTTCACATTAAACTCCCTTGCTATCCTGATAGCAGTAAGTATATCATCTGCCCTATGGGCATGTGCCTTCAAAGGTATCTCACCATTTAAAACCTTAACAAGTACTTCCAACTTTAAATCTCTTTCAGGCTTTTTGTCACCATCACGTTTGGAGCTTTCAATTTTTCCCTTGTATTCCATTGCTTTTATCAAAGTTTCTCTTAAAATAGCAGCAGTCGCCATCCTGGTGCTAGGCGCTTTTTTCTGCTTGCTGTATACACTTTTAGGGTTCTCCCCAAAAGCAACTTTCAAGGCAACCGGTTCTTTTATAACCATATCCTCCACACTTTTACCTACAGTCTTAAGGGCTGCAAATTGTCCTCCTATAACATTAGCGCTACCCGGTCCTGTTACTACCGTAGTAACACCATTTTCTCTCGCTTCCTCAAAACACCTATCAATAGGATTTACACCATCTATCGCCCTCAAATGAGGGGTAACAGGGTCAGTACCCTCGTTTCCATCCGCCCCTTCAAATCCTATAGCATCTTCCCACATACCGATATGGCAGTGCGCATCTACCATTCCAGGCATAACATACTTGCCTGTACAATCAATCTTGATAACATCCCCTTCTGCATCGATGTTTTGTGCTACCTTTTTTATTTTTTTGTTTTCAATTAAAATATCGGCGTTATCATAATCCTTCCCGGCCATAGTTAATATTTTGGCATTTTTAATTAAAATCATATTTTTTTATCCTCCTGTATGCTTTTTATTATCATCCATTGCCTATAAGCATATTGGTTAAAATAATCAATATTGCTCTTTATATATTATATTACCATATTTAGTCCTTTCAATTATCCAGCTTTGCTCCTTTTGACAACACATCTTATGCCTTATCACTTTATATACACCATATCCTAAAAGTCCAACAATCAGGCCAAAGCCTAGTATCTTACACGTTTTATGCATCAAATCCTCCTTCAATGATTCAAGTTTTTATAATGTACTAGTATATCTATTATTATATACTTTAAATAACTAAATAGAAACACGCAAAACCTCTAATCAGAAAAAAAGGACCCCTTTAAAGAGGTCCTCCCAGCGATTAATAATAAAAAGTATGATTTCCTATATGGCCTGCAAATTTTCTGCTGCTTGTAATCCATCGTCCTACCGCTTTGCCTGAATTAAAGAAATAAAGTGCAGAACCAACTATATTATTGCCGCTATATGCTTCCCTTGCCGCCCTATAGCTTTCAGACGACGGATTATTATATATAGTACCGTTTGCAACCGGACTAAACTGAGGTATACCTTTATAATACTCAAAAATAACACCATATACCGTATTAGGAAATTTACCAGATCTTACCCTGTTCATCACCACGTTACCCACCGCAAGCTTGCCTGAGTAACTTTCTCCTGAAGATTCTGCATGTATTATTCTAGCAAGCCAATATATATCACCATCATACTTATTTAACCTGCTCAAAGTATTCTGACCTGCTATTCCGTCCACTGATAAACCGTAGTTCCATTGAAATCTCTTAACCGAATCTTGAGTTAGATCACCATAGTATCCTGTGACCTTACTATTAAAAAACCCTGCTTTTTTTAATTGTTGCTGGAGCTGAGTTACCTTCCAGCCTGAGTCACCGTTCTTTAGAACACTACCTGTGCCGTACAACCTTCCTAAGGTGACAGGACCTGCAATACCATCTGCTGATATCTTGCAATCTCTCTGAAACTTAATAACAGCATCCCGAGTTATATTTCCATAATATCCGGTAATATTGGCATATCTATAATATCCTTTACCTTTTAAAGTCTTTTGTAACTTTGCTACCTGTTCTCCCCTACTTCCGACTTTCAATAATCCTGCTGCATATACATCATTGGCCATTGTATTTATCACAAAAACAGTTGCAAGAATTATTACAAGGACAATAGATATTTTCTTCAAATTAAACTTCAATAGTACCCCTCCCAGCTTATTGGTTTACATAATAGTATTTTACTTATTTTTTAGTTTTTATCAAATCTTAAAAACAAGCTAAAAGAGGATTGTTTACTATTCATTAAAGAATATTAAGAAATTGTTAAGTAATTGTTAAACTTCTTATAAATAGCGACATGATACCATTTTTTACTGGCCTGGTGTTTCTGTGAAAGATAAATCATGATTGTTATACCATTTTAAAAAATACTCGGATATCTGACGTTTTTCTTGCCTGATATATATGTCTACACTCTTTTTCATGCTGATAGCTTGGGACATCTGCCAACCCTTCAAAGCATGCCATTCACACAATTCAATACCTTTGTCATCCCCATGCTTTTTATACATTCTATAAAGACTGTCAAGATTTCTGATAGTCTCTTTAGCCTGGTCTACAGTCTTAAACTTAAGAATATTTTTAAATACATCATTATATTCGCCTTCCAGCCGACCATATGAAGGTTCATATGTTACACATTTCCCATCGTCTTTCAATACATCTGCTATATATCCTCTGGACGTTTTACCTCCTCTGCCTAAATATATGGTCAGTTTATCATTTATCAAGTCTATCTCTTCTATACTAGCTTCCTTCAAATGATATTTATCAAAAATATATAAAATCATATCTTTTTTTGTCTTTCGAGACATTTATACACCACACCTGCCTTGTATTATGGACTATTAGGTCAAAGTTTCCCGTTCCAACCTTAATCTTTATTATAATGTATAGCCAACAACTGTGTAAATAAAAAAGACCAGATTTAGAAAATCCGGTCTTTACATTACATCAATAGGAATTATCATGTCAAAAATTCCTATTACAAAGGCAGCAATAATTGCTCCTAATGCTGTAACCTCCATGCCTGGAATGATAAATTGGCTTAAATAGATTATCAGAGCAGAAACTAAAAAACCTACTATGCCCCTTCCGAATGGAGAGGCATCAAATTTAAACAATCTATTTATAGCGTAATCTAAAAGCGATATGACTATAGCCGCCACTAAAGCCGTACCAAAAGTCATTCTATCAAATCCAGGCACTAAATAAGATGTGATCAACAACACTATCGCGGCAATAATAAACCTTATTATAATCCCTAGCAATCCTGTTCCCTTGTTTTCTGTTTTTTGTCCCTGTTCATCTGCCATTTTAATCACCTCCACTTATAATCTGCCTGTTTTTACAAGTTTTTATACCATCGTATTTATATAAATCTATGATTACAAATATTTTTTGTACATATTTACTATATTTCACTAGCAAAATTTATTCCAAAATTATAAATTTCGGATATACCCCTTTACTTAATGCTAGATAAGCCTTATAATATAGTTGTAAAAGTTACAACCACAACCAACAAGCAATACTAACATAATACTAAATTTTTTTCATTTTACTCCCTCCTTTTTTTACTATAAATTTTTTATAAGGGATTCCGTAAAAGGAATCCCTTAAGTTATTTATAGTATTTCCTTATTTATATCTATTATTTCTATACGTAAATCATTTTCAACAAAATCTATAACTCTGTCCATAGCTGCACTACATCTCGTTGCGCTATTACCTACACATGCTATTCCAATTTCCGACTTTGTCAAAATATCCAAATAATCAATTTCTGCTATGGATACGTTGAATTTGCATTTAACTCTTTGAATTATACTCTTTATTACACTTCTCTTATCTTTTAACGAGTGTGAGCTATAAACATGTAATTTTATAGTACATATACAAACAAACATTTTATCCCCCTAAAATATCAGATATCTATTGTTTACAAAGTTTGTGTAATGCCCTAACATAGATTTTGCAGCTCTTTATCAAATCATCTATATCCACATATTCATCCTTTTGATGGGCAAGTTTGGGAGTATGTGGGAATGACGGACCAAAGGCTACAGCATTCTCTAAAGCCCTTGCATATGTACCTCCACCTGTTGATAATGGTGTCAACTTACTGTTCATACTGGAATTATATACATCAACTAAGGTTTTTACTAATATAGAATCCTCAGGCACATAATGGGATTTCATATGACTGGTTGTTTCAATATCTATATTATAAGCTTGTGTAGCATCCAACAACCTCATCAATATTTCATCTTTAGAATAAGTAACAGGATATCTTATATTGATAGTCAATATAGCCCTATCATCATCTAAATCTATCAACGCAGGATTTAAAGTAAGGTTCCCAGATATCTCATCCTGTAAATCCAATCCTATCAATGTACCATGGTTGTCCATACCTATCTTGTCAGCGATAAAATTTACAAACTTGCTTTTTATACAAGGTTTTAGAGCGCTTAAAAACATGATGAGCTGCATAACTGCATTTTTCCCTTCTTCAGGAATACTGGCATGAGCTGAAATACCATGGGAAATAATCGCTGCTTTGTTATCATCCCTTTCAAATTTCATATCATATCCAGTCTGTTCTATAAATAAATCGAACTTATGTAATAATTGTTCAACATGGCAGTCTTTCATCATTTCTATCTCACATTTACAAAAGTCGGGAACCATATTATCCCTTGTTCCGCCCTTTATATTTATGCTCTTAATAATTTCAGTATCAAAAATTGTTTTTTCCCTGGCAGAAAGCCGTACGCTCAATATGCCTTTTTCGGCATTTATAACCGGAAAATCCCCATCAGGCACGATAGCACAGGATGGTATCTCCTCGTTTTCGATATAATAATTGATCCCTTCCCAATCATTTTCCTCATTAGTTCCAAAGATAATTCTTATCCTCTTATCTATATCTTGACCTGACTCCATCAATGCCTTCAATGCAAAAATAGATGCAATAGCCGGTGATTTATCATCTATTGCCCCTCTTCCATATATCCTATTCTTGTGAATAGTTGCTCCAAACGGTGGAAATGTCCATCCCTTTCCTTCAGGCACTACATCTAAATGTACTAATATACCTATCAAATCGCTTCCCTTTCCATATTCTATATAGCCTGCATAACCATCCAAGTTTACTGCCTTAAAACCTAATTTGCTGCCTAAATTCAATACATATTGAAGAGCGTCATTAATCCCTTCCCCGAAAGGCATGTTCGGTTGTGCATCTGCCAATACACTTTTTATCTTTACAAGCTCAACAGTATGATCTATGATATCCTGCCTATACCTTTCAATAATTTCATCCAAAATCATTTTCCAATCACCTGCTTTAATATATTTTATTATATAAATACAAATATATAATCTGTATTATATAATATTCTACAACTCTTATGCATAAAAAAACAGGATTAAAAATAATCCTGTTTTTTTAATGTTATATTTCGCTCTTCAAGTTTTTAAACATGGAATTAACCTGTGGTATAAGTGATACTATCAAGCATATAACTGTTTCAGTCCCAATAATAAGTAAATTTACAAGTATTGAGTATAATATCACATTCATCCCTTCAGGTGCGTACTCACCGAAAAATATTACACCTGATAAAAATGAAAAGAAAAACCTTGAAAACCCTCCTACAATTATACCCAGTTGCAAATTATTTTTAAAATAACCTGCAATGCCTAAAGCTGCAAACGCTAAAGGATAATCCAAAAAAACCTGTGCCCAGTGCACTATATATGGATCCTGGATAAGTTGAAGAAGCCCATATGCGGCACCTGCAGTTATTCCAGCCTTAGCTCCAAAAAAGTAAGCAAACACAAACAAGGGCAACATACTTGCAGGTGTTATAGAACCACCTTGTGGCCATCTGTAAAGCCTTAAATAAGATAATACAAATGAGATAGCTATACACAGACCTGCATAGACTATCATTTTAGTATTATATCCTTTAGCTTCTTTTTTAGGTGAAATAATATAAATAATAAAAGCCAAAACAAATACTGCAAGTATGGTGATTGTAACTGGTTTTAATTCAGAAAACTTTTCAAATACAGACTTTAAATAATCCGAAGCAGACATAAATACACCCCCTCTCATTAAGTCACGCAATTAGGGGGAAATAAAAATCGCAAGCTTTTCTTTGCTTGCGCATAATGTTGTTTCACATTATACGCTTCCCTTCGTTAGAATTATCTAACAGGTTCCAAGGGTCGGTAATATATCACCTTCTCAGCGGTTAAGCCCCCCCAGCGTATTTACTGCTTATTAAGTTGCCTATTCAATTCTAGTCGATAAAGACAGATTTGTCAACAGGCTTATTGTAAACCTTTTATGTTTTACTAGTTGACAATCCTGTGCCGTTGAATTATACTTTATTAGGAAATATTAAATAATCATTTAAATGACACATAGGAGGTAGAGCTAATGGGCATAAAAACAAGAGATATGATCCTTATTGCATTTTTTTCAGCTTTAACAGCGGTGGGTGCATTTATAAAAATCCCCATGTACCCGGTTTCAATAACACTTCAGTTATTTTTTGTTATCCTTTCCGGAATGTTGTTGCCACCTAAGCATGCAGCATTTTCGCAGATACTTTATATCTTTATAGGTCTATTAGGTATTCCTATATTTGAAAAAGGTGGAGGTATAAGCTATGTTTTACAGCCCTCTTTCGGATTCATGATAGGTTTTGTCATTGCATCTTATATAGTAAGCGTATTATCATCAAAATATCTAAATAATAATAGCAGTTTTTATAATACATTCCTTATCTGCTTGTCCGGAATACTAGCTTGTTATTTATTAGGAGTACCCTATTTATATATTATATTAAAACATGTTAATGGCACAGATATAACCTTTCTTTCAGCAGTAAAAATCAATGTAATATTTCTGCCGGGGGATATTTTGAAAGCGGCAGTGGTAGCATTGATATCCAAAAAAATAACTCATAATGTGTCTCGGGGACGTTTAAATTAACATCCCCTCCTCATTAGGCACTAATCTCTATCCTATAGAATTTCAATATTATTTCGGTCACAAAATACTTCTTTGCTCTCTCACACCTTGAATAGTATTTTTAACCCCCGAATACAGACCTGATGCGGATAGTCCTGCTATAATACCTTCCAATATTCCGGTCTTGATGTTCAGTGGATTCAAATAAAAAACACTTAGGATTATGCCTGAAACAATATTAAATACAGGAATAAATTTTTTAGGTACTCCTAACATCTGAGCTACTTTTGCTAAAGCTATCATGACAGGAATAATATAGCTTATTGTCAAAGAAAAGTCCAATATAAACACCTCCCAGATTAAATATCTAATTAATATCTATTCTGAAAGGCTAGCTAAAGATGACCTAAACAGACAAAAATAATATATTTTTATCTGTTTTCCACAGTATTCAATAGAAACGTTATGCATAAAAAAATCCGATAACCTTTCTGCTATCGGATTTTAATATATATAAATCATCCTTTGACTGCCCCAAGAGTTATACCCTTTGTAAAGTATTTCTGGAATGCAAGGAATACTACAATCATGGGCAGGGAAGATGCTGTTCCTCCTGCCATAAGCAGTCCATAGTCAGTACCCCATTCCATCTGCAGTCCAGCAACTCCTAAAGGAAGTGTCTTCATGGGGGTGCTCTGGATCAATACTAATTGCCAAAAATAATCGTTCCAACTAGTCATGAATGTGAATATTGCCAGTGCGCCCATTCCTGGCTTTACCAGTGGCAATACTATGTCCCAAAATGTCCTAAACTCTGAACATCCGTCTATCTTGGCTGCTTCCAACAGCTCAGTAGGCAATGTCTGGCTAAACTGTTTCATTAGGAATACCCCAAAAGGCCAACCTACTGCAGGAAATATCAAACCTTCAAAACTATCCAACCAACCCCATTTTGATACCATTGTAAAAAGCGGAACCAATAGCACCTGTCTGGGAAGAGTCATCATTCCTACGAACAGCCAGAACAATGCTTCTCTACCGGGATATTGCTTTTTGGCCAGCGAATAGCCTGCCATCGCAGATGTAAAACATACAAGCACCATTGTTCCAAATGCTGTAAACATACTGTTGAACAGCCATTTGAATGCAGGGTACTTAAACAGCTTTTCCCAGTTCATTGTAGATAGTGTAGACGGGAATATCTCCAGGGATGATGCAGTTACTGATGCCATTGGCTTGAACGAACCTGTTATCATCCAATAGAATGGGAACAGGAAAAACGCTGCGAACAAGCATATCACTATAACAGCTACTACATGTCCTGCTGAAACTCCTTTTTTTCTTCCGACAACATCATAATCTTTCATTCTGCTCCTCCCTCCTTAATATTCCACATCAGTAGATAGGTATTTGTATTGTATTACAGATATTATCACTACTATCACTGCCAATATTACACCCATAGCAGATGCAAGTCCGTAATTTTGCAATTCAAACGCTGATTTATACAACGTAAACAATATGGTTGAGGTTCTATAGAAAGGTCCTCCACCTGTCAGCAATTGCACTATGGCAAATGTCTGGAATGAATTTATGGTAGTTATTATTACTATATACAATGTAGTTGGCAATATTAAAGGCCAATAAATGTTTTTAAATTTATCCCATGGTGTGGCACCATCCAGGTCTGCCACCTCAATATAATCTTTTGGTATATTGCCCAATGCAGCTATATATAGGATTATTGGCTGGCCTACCGACAGAGTAAATAGTATTATTATCATCGCAGTTAATGCATATCTTTCATCGCCCAACCAGTTGATCGGCTGTGCACCAAATGATTCCATTATCTTGTTCAATATACCGCCCCTAGGGCTGTATATCCATTTCCACACTATAGAAATAGTTACTATAGATGATACTGCGGGCAGATAAAATGTTGCCCTGAAAAACGACCTTGTAAATTCTGATTTATTATATATAACTATAGATACAAACAGTGAAAATATCAGTACTAAGGGTACATTGCCTATAACAAATAATATAGTGTTTTGCATAGATTTTATAAAATTCTCATCTTTTAAAAGATACGTAAAATTGCTAAATCCGGTAAATTCATATTTTGTTGCTGTATAATCATAAAAACTTATAGTTATTCCTTTTATCATAGGATATACAACAAAAAGAATAAAAAAGAACATTGCAGGCAACAAAAACATATATCCCGGGAGCCAATCTCTCATCTTAGCTTGAAAACTCTTCTTCATGTCCTCTCCCCTTTCAATTAAACATGTATAAATACTATGCTCAATTAAATCCAGATAAATATATCGCCCTTAAGGGCAATATATTTATCTGTTAACAATTAAATCACAAAACTTATCAATTATTCTTTGTTTATTTCTTCTGTGCCTTCTTTTGCAAATGCATCCAAAGCTTCTTGTGCACTCAATTTTTCTGTTAAAGCACCCTGAATATTTGGATACCATTTAGTTCTCATCCCTGCATAGTTGTTTGCTGTATAAGCAGTGTCTGCAGCATATTTCAATAAGTTTTCAGAAAACTGATAGTCTTCATCATCGTAAAGACCTGTCATGGAATTTCTCACAGGAAGCTGGCCTGTAGCTACAACAGCTTGATCTTTATATTTGTCGCTATCCAGTATGAATTTAATAAGTTTCTTTGCAGCTTCAGCTTTTGCTTCGTCTTCATTATCAAACACACAGAATCCACTCAATTGAACTTCTGCCTTAGGATCTTTCCCTTCTGCATTTGGATATGGGAATAAAGCCCATTCAAATTCTTCAGCTTTACCATCAGCTATATATGTCTCATGCAATCCATGATGTTGAGGTGATGCCATAATATTGATAGCAGATTTTGTCTGGAAGAATGTCTCAACTACATCCAAGGATACAGTCGATTCTGCCCCTGGAGCAAATAATCCTTCTTTATATTTTTCAATCATCCACTCAAGACCTTTAACTGCATTCTCGTTGTTAAATATGATTTCTGTATGATCATCATTGATCAGTTCAGCATCAAATGCAGATTGAATAAACATCCTCATAGAAGAGTCTCCTTGCTCATTCCCTGCAAATAACATTGAAGGATATACATCCTTACCGCTATCCTTTACTGCCTTTAGAGCTGTTTCAAATTCTTCTAGGGTCCAAGTTCTATCTTCTTTATCCAAAGGTAATAAATCCTCTTTACCTATTTCTTTAAAGAAATCAAGGTTAACAGCTACTACAATTGGAGTTGCACCACATGGATACATATAAGTTGTTCCATCAAGCTGACATGCCTGGAGTAGATTCTCCGGAATATCACCTTTTATATCATCTGTAACTACATCATCTAAAGGAACAAGTACATCCTGTGTTGCGTAACCCATTATTCTTCCTGGATAATCGAAGAGAACATCAGGTGTACTGTTTGAAGCTATAGCAACGTTCACCTTTTCAGGTCCACCATTCCAAGGAATCATCTCGATTTTAACTTTTATGTTTGGATTTTCCTCTTCAAAGTCCGCTATGATTTCACTTTCAAAATCACCGACTTCTTTTTCTTCTATGTTTGTGAATCTAGGATACTGCCACCAAACGATTTCTACGGATTCACCGTCACCTTCGTTTGAGTCTCCTTCTGAAACTTTGTCATTCTGGTCGTCTTGGCCATCTTGCTGGTCTTGACCACCACAACCCACTGCAACAACAATTAAACTCAAAATCATAATTGTTAGAATTAATTTTGCTAGTGACTTTTTCATCTAATATTTCTCCTTTCATTGTAACTATTAATTAAATTATAAAGCGGCACACTCCATTAAGTATTTTATGTTTTTTAATAAACATAAGCTGCTTCAATAAATATTATATGCTTAATATCTAAATGAAGTTTTCATTTTTTTTAGAACACCCTAAAATATCTTAGACAAATTGATAAAAAAAATGCCCTTTTATCGGGCATTTTAACCTAATATATTTAAGCTTTCCCTATATTCACTGGGTGTGATGCCTACAACTTCTTTAAAACATATGGTAAAATAATGGGCATCTTTAAAACCTACCTGATAGGCTATATCATATATTTTTTTGTCAAAGTCTTTTAAAAAATCTTTAGACTTTTGGATCCTAACTTTCTTTATATAGTTTGTCAAGCTCTCTCCTGTTTCTTTTTTATATAGATGACTTATATAGTTAGAATTCATATTGACATGAGATGCGATAATATCAAGATTCAAATCTTCATCACTATAGTTAACCTCTACATATTTATTGATTTCTCTTATAACACTCCTGTATTTTAAATATCTTCTATTTACCACATAATCTATAATTTTATCAGTTAACTCTTCAATATAAATCCTAAATTCTTTTATAGTATCGAATTTTTCAAATTCTATATACACTTCCTCAATATTTTTTATAATATCAGATATATCCCCACCTATTTCGCCAACCACCCTTAGTATATTTGATAAAAGCTCCCAACATATTACTTTAATATTATTTATAGAATGTACTTTAGTGCTATCTAATACAAGATCGAAAAAATCGTCTAATATTTCTTTGACTTGCGTAGAATTCCCCTGCTTAATACTGCTTGTAAGGGTCCTTTGTAAATCATTGGGGAGGAAAAAAGATATATTACTATCAGGTTCAACATCTTTTATATCTATTATTTGGTTTTTCCCTCTCAAAAACTTATAATCACATGAGTTTTTTGCCTCTTGATATGAGTATTTTATATTTTTAAATCCTTGATAGGTATTCCCTATACCCACAGTTATATTAAAATCCTGGTAGCCTTCTATTGACTCGATTATTCTTCTAGCTATAACAGATTTCAAAGATTGCACTTTATTCTTTTGATTTTGTCCTATTATGAGTACAACCTCGTTTTCGTTAGGTGTATGAACAATACCTTCCCTATCACCTTCAGTCTTCAAATTCATTTCTTTCAATACTTTGATTATGGAATTTGTCACAAGATATCTATTTATATTCTTGCCTTCTTCGTTAAGTGTCTTTAAAGATAGGTCATCGTGGTCTATAATGCACACCAACACACAAAAATACTCACCGGAAATCTTTATATCCAAATATTCACCTTGTCTTTTTATATCACTTATATCATTTATAGTCCCGTTCAATAAACTGCTCACATACACCGCCTTTAATGAAGGCAAATTTCTCTTTATTTGCTGCTTCATCTCTTTCATCTGTTCTTTTCTATTATTTTCTTTTATAATTTCCTCTCTTATTTTAGATAACACTTCTTCTATTTCATCCGAAGCTACTGGTTTCAATAAATACTGCTTTACCCCCAGTTCCATAGCCCTTTGAGCATATTCGAACTCATCATGACCGCTTAGAACAATTACTTCAAGATTAATGCCTTTCTTCCTTATTTCACTCAACAGCTCTAACCCATTCATTTTAGGGAGACGAATATCTAGAAGCACAACCTCCGGATGCTCTTGTATGATTTTATCCAGTGCTTGCAAGCCATTGCTAGCCTCTATTGGCATTTCAAAGCCTAATTTATCCCAATCTATATTATTTATTATTCCTTTTCTTATAAATGACTCATCTTCAACTATCAAAATTTTCATCTAAGTCACCTTCTTTTATTTTAGGAATTATTACAGTAACCTCAGTACCAACTCCATATTTGCTTTGTATACTTATTCCATATTGGTTGCCAAAATATAATTTTATTCTTTCATTAACATTGCTCAAACCAAACCCCTTTGTCCTTGTCATTTCTACCGATCTTATCAATTCATCAAGTTCTTCTGGTTTCATTCCAATTCCATCATCTTTTATCTTGAATATTATACTGTTTTCCCTCAATTTAGCTGTAATAAATATATTGCCTTTTGAGCCTTTTTCCTTTATTCCATGGTATATGGCATTTTCCACTATAGGCTGAAGTGTAAGTTTTATGATCTTACAGCTTTTTATTTCATCCTCTGCCTCAATCTCAACATTTATCAAGTCCTGATATCGGGTCTTTTGTATTATTAAATAATTCTCCAGCTGCCTCAACTCATCTCCTATGCTGATCACTTGTTTACCTTTGCTCAAACTCAACCTGAAATAATTAGCCAGCGCTCTGGATACTCTAGCTATTTCATATTGCTTTGCATTTTGTGCCATCCAATTAATGGTATCCAACGTATTGTATAAAAAATGAGGATTTATCTGCATTTGAAGGGACTTCAATTCATTCTTGCGTATTTTTAACTGACTTTCGTATATTTCTTCAATCAATCCCCTCATCTCGGATAGCATCTTATTAAAGCTATTTCCCAATTGCCCGAACTCATCGTTATATTTACTGTTAAATCTCACGCTCAGATTTCCTCTTTCCACTTTCCCCATCAAACTTCTGATCTCTTTTATAGGCTTTGTAATAAAATCCGAGATTACAAACATCCACATTATAGATATTACAATAGATATTATAATAACAACCATTGTGATATTTTTTATCATCTCGCTGGTTGAAAAAACATAGTCTATAGGCAGGTAAACTCCCACAAGCCAATCAGTATAATTTGAAGTGTTGTATATAAGGAAGTATTCATTTCCATCGATATTCACAAATTCATATCCAGCGGATTTTTTTATATTTAAAAAATTATCTATTATATTCTTGTTTTCATCATATTTTGAAAAAATTATATTATTTGTTTTGTCTTTAATTATTATATTACCATCTTCAGGTGTATTTACAGTCCTTGATATATTCCCTAATATCGACTTATCTATATCGATCATAATAAAACCCAACTTCTGTCTGGTACCTACTTTATTGATCACCCTTATCAGAGATATATCATCCGCTGTTTCACCTATATTCACCCATAAAGGCTTCCCTCCAAGGGCTTTTACGTCTTTGAACACACTACTATTTCTAATTTTTTCGAAATTATTTAAAACAAGTAGTCTGTCTCTCCTATCATGGTATTTTAAATATTCTTCAGCATCTAATATTGCAATAGAGTTAATTTTTGCGTTGGTAGCCACATATTTATCTAGCAAAGATCTTACTCTATCTTCTCTTGCCAATCTATTATTTATAACTGTATTTTGATCAAGCAATATTTGCAAATCATAATCTGATAACAATATAAGTGAAATATCTTCTATCTCATACAATTCATTTTCCATCTCATTATTTGCCAGCTCCAAGTTGTAATGGGTACTTTTTATGGTATTCTCTTCCACTATGGATCTAGAGATATAGTACGAAGTAAAACCTATTATGATTATCGGCGTAAAAGCAACTATAATCAACATTATGCTTATCTTTACTTTTATTGATGAATCCCTGAAATTTTTAACGATAGCCTGAATCATTTTTTTTAATTTTGTCATATTTTTCACCGCGATCATAAAGATATATATATTCTACAATAAAACATATATTATTTCAAAAAAATAGTTTTTGAAATAAAAGTAAAAACCTGCAAATGTATGACCATTTGCAGGTTTCCCTCCCTTTTTACAAATGCTATCTTTGCTATTTTTCTGTTATATATGTATTCTACATAGAATGCAAAAATCCTTCTTTTTATATACCAAACGCCAAAAAAATAAAAACCACATAAAATCTATTTAAAATAGACCTTATGTGGTTCTCCTTTGCTCTATTAACTAATTCTTTTGTGATTATAATTATACCATATATATACATACAATGCAAAACTATTTTAATATTTAACGCCCACCCAAAAAGCAATATAGTATGAATTTAGCCTTTAAAATTATAAACTGGCTTAATTATATCCAATATCTCTGCAGTATCCTCTATATTGTTGATTATTTCATCCATAGGCTTGTAAGCCAAGGCGCATTCATCTATTGTGGATTTGTTAATAGTTGTAGAATATATACCTTCCATTGTTTTTCTGAACTGTTTAAGGCTAAACTGCCTTTTAGCCTCTCTTCTGCTCATCAGTCTGCCTGCACCATGTGGAGCCGAATAATTCCAATCTTTATTTCCCTTTCCTTTGCATATAAGGCTTCCATCCCTCATGTTTATGGGAATCAAAATCAATTCGTCCTTTTGGGCAGATATAGCTCCCTTTCTCAAAATCATATTATCTAAATCGATATAATTATGTATGGTAGTAAATCGGTGCTGGACATCCAAATCCATCCTATTTATAATTTCCTCCACTATTGCTTTACGGTTATATACAGCATATCGTTGTACCAACTTCATATCATTAAGATATCTATCAAAGCTATCATCCTGGACATATGCCAGCTGTTTTTTTATTTTTTTGTCTTTTCCAAAAGACCTTGACAATTCATTATAAGCTAATCGCTGATAATACTCTGCCACCTGTTTACCTAGATGCCTGCTCCCGGAATGAACCACCAAATACAAATTCTCATTCTTGTCTTTATTTATTTCAATAAAATGGTTTCCTCCGCCTAATGTACCTATGCTCTTCCTAGCCCTTTTAATATCTACATGCTTTTTGCATAGAAGACTGTCAAAGTCCATGTGCTTCACATATTCATGCTCTTTTTTTCTAACACTAAAACCAGCAGGTATAAAGCTGTGAATTACTTGATCTAGCTTTTCAAGGTCTATTTCTTTTTGTTTGAGCTTTATAGTTTCTATCCCACACCCTATGTCGACTCCCACAAGGTTAGGCACAATCTTGTCTTCTATTGTCATGGTCGTACCGATAGTACAACCAATGCCTGCATGTGCATCAGGCATAATCCGTATAATGCTGCCCTTTACAAATTCCTGATCACAAAGCTCTTTGATCTGATATATAGCACCTTGATCAAGTTTATCAGTAAATATCTTGGCATTATTATATTTTCCTCTTATCTCAAACATAGACCTCTCCCTTCCTTTTTTATTATCATATATATACCCGATGACCCCACATGTCTCTATTATCTTCTTTAATCTACCTTATAACATATCCTATCTGGACATCCTTCACTTTCAAACTCTATCTCTATAGTAACATGTTGGATATTATTTTGCTCCATCTGCTCTCTTATATCCTGCTTGAGTTTGATAATCTGTTTATGAGAAATATCATCCTTTACTACCACATGAGTACTCATAAGGTTTATCTCACCATCCAAAGTCCATATATGGGTATGATGAACAGATATCGCGTCTATATTTTGGGAAATCTCATTTTCAATATATTCGATAGAAATATCTATTGGAACTCCTTCTAGAAACACTTTGAATATATCTTTTAAATTTTTTATCACATTATATAATATAAACAAAGTAATCAAAACAGATAGTATGGGATCTAATATAGGAATGTCTTTAAACATCAGAACAATGCTTACCACAAATATAGCAGACCACCCTAATACATCCTCAAGCAGATGCCATGAAACAACCTTCTCATTTAGAGATGTACCTTGTTTCAAGCGGAGCACAGCTATTCCGTTCATAATAATACCTAATATTGAAAGCAAAAACATTCCTTTTGCATTTGTGCCTTCAGGACTGATAATTCTCGGAATCGCCCTTGAAAGGATCAGGATGGACCCACCCACTAAAACCAAACTATTTATCAGCGCAGCCAATAGAGAAAAACGAGCATATCCATAAGTATATCTTTGATCCGGTTTTTTGCGCGAGAAATTCTCCAAATACCAAGCAATACCTAAAGATATAGAATCTCCAAAATCATGCAAGGCATCAGATAAAATCGCCATACTGTTTGTGAGCAATCCTCCTATTATCTCTACGATGGTAAAAGTAAAATTCAACATAAATGCTACTTTTATATTCTTTATACTTTTGTGATCATGATGGTATTCCATTATACTATATTTCTCCTCCATTAACAAAAAATATTGTATATGTACTAATATTAATATACCCAATCCATCCTTCAACAATCTTATATCATTCTCCCCTATTGCCCTTTACTGTTTTTAAAGATACTGTTGTATCTTTATTCATCTTATTGTATAATTATGATTATATTTTAAATTGGAGGGTCTCATATGATAAAAGCAAGTATTATAGGTGCGACAGGCTATTCAGGAATGGAATTGGTGAGATTGCTGTATACACATCCTAAAGTATCCATATACAAGCTGGTCTCAAAAACTTATAAAGATAAACATTTTTCAAATATATACCCTAATTTTAAGAACATACTGGATATAAAATGCAGTCAAATGGATATACAGGATATTGGAATAAATTCTGATGTGATTTTTACCTGTCTGCCCCATGGCATATCACAGCAGGTGATTAAAAAGCTATATAAATATAATAAGGTAATAATAGATTTGAGTGGAGACTTCAGATACGACAATGGGAATTTGTATAAAGAATGGTATGGGATAAAACATGAATGTCCCGATATTTTAGCCAACGCTGTTTACGGACTTCCGGAACTTTACAGAAACAAAATAAAAAAAGCATGTTTGATAGGCAATCCAGGCTGCTATCCAACTTCATCTATACTCGGAATTGCCCCACTGGCATTGAATAAATTGATAGACAATAAAAACATAATAATAGATTCAAAGTCAGGTGCCACAGGTGCTGGAAGATCAGTATCTCAAGCCATGCATTTTTGTGAGTGTGATGAAAACTTTAAAGCATACAAGGTAGCATCCCATAGACATACATCGGAAATTGAACAAGAAATAAGCAAGATGTTGAATATAGATACAGTTCTTTCATTCACCCCTCACTTATTGCCTATTAAAAGAGGGATATTGACAACAATCTATTGTAATCTGATGGAAGATATGTCTTCCCAACAAATAATAAATCTATATAGGGATTTCTTCCAAAAAGAGCCTTTTGTAAGGATTTATGAAAATGATAGTTTCCCAGAATTAAAAAATGTGGTCTATTCTAATTTTTGTGATATAGGGATAAAAGTGGATGACAGGACAAATAAGGTAATAATCATTTCTACCATCGATAATCTAGTAAAAGGTGCTGCCGGACAGGCGGTTCAGAACATGAACATTATTTTTGGTTTTGAGGAAACATGCGGGCTAAAATTACCTGCAGCATATATTTAAAACATGGAGGAATCAGATATGTCCAGTCATATTCAAAAAGCAAATATACTCATTGAAGCATTGCCATATATACAACGTTTAAGTGGAAAAACTATCGTGATAAAATACGGTGGAAATGCCATGATAAATGAAGAATTAAAGGAAATGGTCATGCAGGATATCACCCTACTAAAATATGTAGGAGTAAACCCCATAATCATTCATGGTGGAGGTCCTGACATCAACAGCGTATTAGAAAAATTAAATATACAATCGGAATTTCATAATGGTTTAAGGGTCACAAATAAAAAAATCATGGATGTTGCACAGATGGTGCTGGCAGGTAAAGTAAACAAAGATATAGTATCAAGAATCAATAATCTTGGTGGAAAAGCTATAGGCATATGTGGAAAAGATGCTAATTTGATTGAAGTGGAAAAACAGGGAAAAATAGACGGTGTAGACTTAGGCTTTGTAGGCAAAATAAAAAATATAAATAACAAAATACTTCAGCTGCTGAGCCGCGATGAATATATACCGGTGGTAGCCCCTATAGGCACAGGTCCTGATGGCCAAAGTTATAATATAAATGCAGATACTGTAGCCGGCGATGTAGCAGCATCTCTGAAAGCTGAAAAGCTTATTTTTCTCACTGATACCGACGGCATAAGGGAAGTACCCGATCGTCCCGATTCCCTTATATCTGTGATCACTATTGAAAAAGTATATAAATTGATAGATAAAGGTATAATCAATGGGGGCATGATTCCTAAAGTAATGGGCTGTATAGAAGCGATAAAAAAAGGAGTTAATAAAACTCATATATTAAACGGCACAATCCCCCATCCTATATTGTTGGAAATATTTACAGATAAAGGAATAGGCACCATGGTAATAGAATAATAAAATTATTATTTCATGAAGGTATTATAAACATACATCGACTATCTAATTGGTAGCCGGAATTTAAGAGGGAGAAAGTTTATCCCAATAATTACTCGAGAATAAACTGCTATTCATTACATCACAACTATCTCCTCAAGCTGCTGATTTGTCTCCCCCTTATGTTCCTGTCTAATTATTTTAAATCCAATTTTTCTGAGGATATGTCAGAATATTTTTAGCTTTAAAATTGATTGTTCATAAACTATCCTATACATTCTTCATACATGTCCTCATCAAAATAATCAATTATATCCTTAAAATCATCAAATTCGATATATTCAATATTCTGCTGTTCACAGATATCAATCAATTTTTTCTTTGCAAATACTACATCTGCCACCTGGCTGGCATGTTTATCTGTCAATCCATCCCCTACATAATAAACTTTATCATAGGCAGCTTTATATTTATTGACTATATTAAACTTACAAGTACAACACCACCCACATTTTTCATTAAGATTAGGGCAAGTAACTTTTGGTCCATCATCCTCAAACTCCAACTTATTTGTAAAGTATCTTATATCCATCTCATAATTTTTTAAAAATTCCTTTATGTATATATCTAGACCATCACTTACAATAGCAAGTTCTATACCTTTTTTGTCACACATTTTTACAAAATCTGAAAAATAGGGGTCTGGCTTCATTATTTTATTTATATATTCAATAACCTGATCTTCCGTTCCCTTCATCAAGGCTATTTGTTTTTCTACACTTTGGGTAGAACCTACTTTACCCTGCTCCCAGAGATCTTCATAATATCTCCATTTTTTATCGGCAAATTTATCTAGAATCCCATTTATTATGTCTTTATCTACTATTGTACCGTCAAAATCACATAGTATTGCTTTGCTCATTTTCTAAAGCTCCTCCTCACTGAAAAATCATATAAATCAAAATACTTTTTATTACTCTAGCTTCTCTACTCTTCCATATACTCCCCCTCCCCCTACTTCTAACTTTAGTCTCCCTTCCCTGGATGATATAATATATTGAGCAGCCTGTTCTGTCAACACACCCTTCAGCTCATCCTGAGACACTTTATGTAGTACATTCATCTCATTTCCAAAGAGTTTAATCAGTCTATCAATGGTTTTTGGCCCCACACCGGGCAGATACTCTAAAGGAACTTGATAATGATAGGGTGGCTTATTTGAACTACATCCCATCTCTTTATCCTTGATAATATACAGCCTATCCATCACACCCATAACTGTCTTATGTTCCTTTTCTATAGGGCAATATTCTACAGGTGGTGGCTGTTCAATCACTCTATTGCAGTCAATGCAAAATGTCCTATGATATTTCCCTAATTTAGGATCTAACCCATAATTAGCATTTATTCTCCGTCCGGCTTCTCCCTTCAATGCCATCACCACTTCCTTATATGTAGGCTGATTTAACTCCACAACATTATATTCTCTTCCCAACTTCGGCAATGAATGAGCATCTGAATTGCTCAAAAATGATTTATCGTCTAATTCAGAAATCTGACATGCCATTTGAGTATCAGCACTCAATCCAAGTTCAACAGCATATATTTTTTCCAATCCACCAGCTCCAAATATATGCTCTAATCTATCGGCACAGCTCCCATAGCAGCTTTTATAGGGGGTAAATATATGGGCAGGTATACATATACCTCCATATTGCTCTACAATTTCAATCAGCTGACGGCCGGATATATTAGCTATAGAACTGTTGGTATATATATTAGTGATAAAATCTTGCATATCTTTGGCAAAACCTTTGATATTCTCTAAATAGGGAAAAAAGGTTAAAATATGCGCCCTCCCATTATCTTCTTTAGTCTCGATTTCAGCTCCTAATATCAAGGTGATTTCCCCGTATTTTATTCCTCCATCAGGTCTTTCCAGCAATTTTCCATCCTGTATCAAAAAATCTATATCTTCCAACACATATGGAGAAATACAATCCACCACCCCCGCAATGTCCAGTCCTTTCCTATAGTGAGCTTCCTTTGCAACATTATAAATAGTTAAATTTTTTGCAGTAGCCATCTTGATGATCCTGCCTGAATCAGATCTTCCTATATGTACATGCAGATCCATAAAAAATTTATCCAAAGTCCCATACAACTCCTTTATATGTTTAACAATATGTTACCCCTATTCTATTTTCATATAAACATTTTTTCAAATTTTAAAATTTGCTATTGAATGTTTATTCATGATTATGTATAATTATTAATAAACATTTAAGGAGGTAGAGAAATGGACACTAAACAAATAATTAATATAGACAAACAATATCATATGAATACTTATGGAGAGAGAATACCCATAGTTTTTGACTATGGAAACGGATGTATACTTTATGATAAACAAGGAAAACAATATATTGATTTCCTAGCAGGCATTGCTGTCAACACCCTAGGTTATAACCACCCCGCCTTGGTAAAAGCGATAAAAGAACAAGCTGAAAAAGTCATCCATTGTTCAAATTTGTTTTATATAGAAGCACAAGCAAAATTAGAAAAAATGCTGTTAGATAAATGTTTTGCCGATAGAATATTCTTCACCAACAGCGGTGCCGAGGCAAATGAAGGAGCAATAAAGCTTGCTAAAAAATACTTTAAAGACAAAGGTCTGGATAAACATCATGTGATAACAGCCGCCAATTCCTTTCACGGGAGAACTTTGGCAACATTAGCCGCTACAGGACAAGAAAAATATCACAACCCCTTTATTCCTCTCCCTACCGGTTTTATCAGCGTTAACTTCAACGATGTGCAAGCGATAGAAAACTCAATAACCGAAAAAACATGCGCTGTAATGCTGGAACTGATACAAGGAGAAGGAGGAATAATAACTGCAGATTATGACTATATTCAAAAAGTAAGAAAGATATGTGACAAGTACGATTTGCTTCTTATATTTGATGAAGTCCAGACCGGAATAGGCAGGACAGGAAAACTTTTTGCATACCAGCACTATGATGTACAACCAGACATAATAACAATGGCAAAAGCTCTAGGAGGTGGTGTTCCCATAGGTGCATTTGCTGCAACACGGGAGATAGCTTCAGCATTCAAACCCGGAGACCATGGTTCAACCTTCGGAGGAAACCCTCTTGTATGTTCTGCCGCAGCAGCTGTTTTAGAAACCATATACAAAGATAACCTCCTAGAACGCTGTAGCGAAAACGGGAAAATATTTAAACAAAAATTGATAGAACTTAAAAATAAATACCATTTTATCAAAAGCATAAGGGGAAAAGGCCTTATGTTGGGATTAGAGCTGGATAAAGCTATCGATGGAAAAGATATAGTAAATAATTGTGTTGAAAAAGGATTTATAATCAATTGTGCAGGAAATAATACATTAAGATTTGTACCTCCGTTGATAATAGAATTAGACCATATACAAAAATTGATAGAAGTATTAGACGATATATTCCAAACAATATGAGGAGGAATACTAATGAAAGGACTACTTGTTCTAGCCGATGGCACGTATTACAAGGGTGAGTGCTTCGGGAAACCCGGTGAAACAACGGGAGAGTTGATATTTAATACCTGTATGACAGGTTATCAGGAAATTTTGACAGATCCTTCATACAAGGGACAAATCGTCACTATGACATATCCATTGATAGGGAACTATGGAATAAACAGTTATGACTGCGAATCAGATAAAACCCACCTGGAAGGCCTGGTAGTGAGAGAATATTGTAAGCAACCCAGCAACTATAGATCAATTATGGATATAGAACAATTTTTCACAGAAAACAATCTTTTAGGCATAAGTGGTGTAGATACTAGAGCTATAACCCAGCACATAAGAAAAAATGGGAGTATGGGAGCTGTCATTTCCACCTGCTCAACCGATATAGGCACCCTAGCTGACAAAGCGAAAGCTTATTCATTGAAGGGCAAAGACCTGGCAAGCCAGGTCACCACAAAAAAAATAATACATAAGAAAAATACCGGTCCAAAGGTAGCTGTGCTGGATTTAGGTATAAAAAACAGCATAGTTAAAACCTTGTATGAAAGAAATTGCCACCTCTATATTCTGCCTGCACAAAC
The DNA here is from genome assembly GCA_028698525.1 of Clostridia bacterium. Taxonomy (NCBI): domain Bacteria; kingdom Bacillati; phylum Bacillota; class Clostridia; species Clostridia bacterium. Next base: position 10,203 of record JAQVDB010000022.1, on the reverse strand, counting down.
CCCTGCTCAACAAATAGTAGAGTTTGATGCTGACGGATTACTAATTTCTAACGGACCAGGTGAGCCTGAAGGGCTGCGCTATGCAGTAGATACCATATCGAATCTGATTGGAAAGATATCTATTATGGGCATTGGTTTAGGACATCAATTAATTGCACTGGCTTTGAAAGGAAAAATACATAAATTAAAATTTGGTCACCACGGAACAAATTATCCGGTAAAAAATATCAAAACCGGTAAAATACATATCACTTGTCAAAGCCATAACTACGCTGTAGATTTTGACGATCAAACTGATATAGAAATAACCCATATAAATGTAAACGACAACACTATTGAAGGTTTCAAGCATAAAAAATATCCCATAATAAGTCTGCAATATCATCCTAAAGTTATTGCAGATTTTGAGAGTTCACACTGTATTTTTGATGAATTTATAGACATGATGAAAAACTGATAGAAACAGGAGGTGTTTTGATGCCAAAACGTTTAGATATAAAAAAAGTTTTAGTCATAGGCTCAGGGCCCATAATAATAGGTCAGGCAGCAGAATTCGATTATTCCGGCACACAAGCCTGCAAGGCTTTAAGGGAAGAAGGCATAGAGGTTATATTGATAAACAGCAATCCCGCAACAATAATGACAGATACTGATATGGCAGACAGAGTATATATCGAACCTATTAATTTGGATATAGTAATCAAAATACTAAAAAAAGAAAGGCCTGATGGTATACTGCCTACTCTCGGTGGCCAGACCGGTCTAAATATGGCACTTCAACTTGCGGAAAACGGGATTTTAGATGAGCTGAATATAGAACTGCTAGGAACTTCCCTGGAATCCATCAAACACGCTGAAGACAGGGAAATGTTTAAAGATACCATGGAATCTATAGGGGAAAAAGTAGCTGAAAGCGCCATAGTCACCAATCTTGAAGATGCAGCATCATTTGCCTCTGATGTAGGTTTTCCCATTATTGTAAGACCTGCATATACATTGGGTGGTACCGGTGGAGGAATAGCTCACGATATGGAAGAGTTTAATAATATAGTGGCCAGAGGTTTGAAAAACAGCATAATAAATCAGGTGCTTTTGGATAGAAGTGTAGCAGGTTGGAAGGAAATAGAGTATGAAGTGATAAGAGACTCAGCGGATAATTGTATTGTAGTATGCAACATGGAGAATCTGGACCCTGTGGGAATTCATACCGGAGACAGTATAGTGGTTGCACCTAGTCAAACGCTTTCAGATTATGAATATCAAATGCTGCGCACTGCATCATTCAAAATAATCAAGGCACTTAAAATCCAAGGAGGCTGTAACGTACAGTTTGCACTGGATCCAAACAGTTTCGATTATGTAGTCATAGAGGTAAACCCCAGGGTGAGCCGTTCCAGTGCACTGGCATCAAAAGCTACGGGTTACCCCATAGCTAGAGTTGCAACAAAGATTGCCATAGGCCTTACCCTTGATGAGATAAAAAATTCTGTTACCGGAAATACTAATGCATGTTTTGAGCCTGCTCTGGACTATGTTGTAACCAAGGTGCCCCGGTGGCCCTTTGATAAGTTTAACAATGCTGATAGAAATCTTGGAACGCAAATGAAGGCCACTGGAGAAGTGATGGCGATTGGAAGAACATTTGAAGAATCATTGCTCAAAGCCATAGATTCATTGGATATAAAACTTAACTATCATTTAGGGATGAAGGAAATATCCACTTGGTCTGATGGAAAAATACTAGAATGCCTTAAAAATCCTAACGATGAAAGAATATTTACTATATCAGAAGCATTGTTGAGGGGCTATACAACTAAAGAAATATGGGAGCTCACCTGTATAGATAAATTTTTTATAAATAAACTGAAAAATATTGTGGATTACATCGTAAAACTTAAAAATTTGGGTATAAATGAGCTATCTAATGAACTTTTACAAGAATGCAAAAGACTAGGATTTGGGGACAGTTACATAGCCGAACTGTTGGGCACCTGTGAAAAATCCATAAAAGATTTGAGAAAAAAATACGGCATAGATCCCATCTATAAAATGGTAGATACATGCGCTGGGGAATTTGAAGCTTGTACACCTTATTATTACTCAACCTATGAACAAAAAGATGATGCTAGATGTTCTGATAAGCCTAAAGTATTAGTACTAGGATCAGGCCCTATCAGGATCGGTCAGGGGATAGAGTTTGACTACTGCAGTGTACATTCAGTAAAAGCCCTGAGAGAAGAAGGAATAGAATCCATCATTATCAACAGCAATCCTGAAACTGTAAGCACAGATTTTGATACCTCAGACAAACTGTATTTCGAACCCTTGACCAAAGAATGTGTCATGGATGTGATTGAAAAGGAAAAACCCATGGGTATAATAGTTCAATTCGGGGGTCAGACATCTATAAACTTAGCACAACCTCTTTCAGAGGAAGGAGTAAACATCCTGGGAACAAGTGTTCAAAACATAAATAAAGCGGAAGATAGAGACGAATTTTTAAAACTACTTGAAAATTTAAACATCCCATCCCCTCAAGGTAAAACAATATTTTCCGTAGATCAAGCTGTAGAATCAGCCAACAAGATCGGTTATCCTCTTTTGTTGAGGCCTTCCTATGTATTGGGAGGAAGAGCAATGGAAATTGTATACAATGATCGGGAATTGGTAGAATACCTTAAACTAGCAGTTGAAATATCCGGCAAACATCCCGTCCTGATGGATAAATATATCTTAGGTAGCGAAGTAGAAATAGATGGGATATCAGATGGGAATACAGTAGTAATCGCAGGTATTATGGAGCATATAGAAAGGGCGGGGGTACATTCAGGGGATAGTATCGCTGTATATCCTACTCAAAGTGTAGACAAAAACGTAAAATCCAAGATAGTAAGTTTTGCTATAGAGATTGCAAAGGCGCTCCAAATAAAAGGTTTGTTTAATATCCAATTCGTCATAGATAAAAATAGCGATGTGTACGTGTTAGAAGTAAACCCGAGAGCCAGCAGAACTGTACCTATATTGAGTAAAGTGACAGGAGTACCGATAGTGGATATCGCCACAAAGGTAATGTTAGGCAAAAAACTCGAAACCCTTGGATATACAACCGGACTCATGCCGGAATCTGATTTAATTACTGTTAAAGCTCCTGTATTTTCCTTTTCAAAGCTATCCTTTGTGGATACCTTTTTAGGGCCTGAAATGAAGTCCACCGGTGAAGTGATGGGAACTGATACTACCTTTCCCAAGGCACTATACAAGGCTTTAATAGCGTCAGGCATAGATATACCAAACAGAGGAAGTATATTGTTCTCGGTAGCGGATAGAAATAAACAAGAATGCCTAGAGATGGCCAGTATATTTAAAAAACATGATTTTAACATATGTGCAACCGAAAAGACATATGAATACTTTAAAAATCAAAATATAGATTGTCTGGAAATAGAAAAATCAGAAGTAATTAAAAAAATAATGAACAATGAAATAAATTTCATTATAAATACACCTACCAGAGGAAAGATAATAGACAGAAAAGGTTTCGGCATAAGGCAAAAGGCCATGGAATTCAATATACCCTGTATCACATCGATAGATACCGCAAAAGCAGTGGCCAATTTATTGGAATCAAAAGAATTAGACTCTGGCTTGTCAATAATACCGCTAGATCAGATTGGAGGAAAATAATATGCTGGATTTATTAAACTATAACGCAAAAACACCTTTTATCCATAAACACCTGTTAACATTAAAGGATTACAGTAAACAGGACATATACTACATTTTAAGCATTGCACTAAAGCTTAAACAAATGAAAAAGATAAATACCCCACACCAATACCTGAAAGATAAAACTCTAGGAATGATATTCCAAAAATCTTCTACCAGAACTAGGGTTTCCTTTGAAGTAGGTATATATCAATTGGGGGGGACCGCACTATTTTTAAGCGACAGGGATATACAATTAGGTAGAGGGGAAACAATAGAAGATACTGCAAAAGTACTATCCCGTTATCTGGATGGAATAATGATAAGGACTTATAAACAAACAGATGTGGAGGCATTGGCTGAATACGGCACTATCCCAATAATAAACGGTCTTACAGATCAGTTTCATCCTTGCCAAATACTGGCTGACTTGATGACTATATATGAATATAAAAATACTTTGAACGATTTGAAACTCTCATATATTGGCGACGGCAATAATATTGCAAATTCACTCCTGATCGCTTGCTCTAAACTGGGAATTGATATTGCGATTGCTTGTCCGAAAGCGTACAAACCCTCTGATGAGATGATGGAATATTGCAGAAATCATGCAGTCAAAAATTCAAGCAAAATACTGATAACGGAGAAACCGGAATATGCCATTGCAAATGCAGATGTGGTATATACCGATGTATGGGCCAGCATGGGACAGGAAGCGGATTATAATAGGAGAATAAATGATTTTAAAGGATACACTATCGGTGCAAAACTATTTTCCTTGGCAAAAAAAGATGCAATATTTCTCCATTGTCTGCCGGCGCATAGAGGAGAAGAAGTGACTTCAGATGTAATAGATGGACCACAATCCGTTGTGTTTGACCAAGCTGAAAACAGGCTTCATGCCCAAAAAGCCGTGATGACTCTCCTGATGTCAGACACATTCAAAAATAAGGAGGTTAAGATATGAATATAGTTATTAAAAAAGCAGTCCAACAGGATATACCCGTGATTCATCAAATAACACAAAAAGCCTTTAAAAAATATGCCGATGATCTTGGGTTCCCTGAAAAAGTTTCTGCCCTGGATGAGACCTATAATTCTATATTAGAGGACATGGAGAAAAAAACTATATTGATAGCATATGCAGATAAAAAACCTCAAGGAACTATACGATATCATATCGATAGAGGCAATAATTGTGCTTATATAAGCCGTTTCGGAGTGAACCCCGAATGTCATAATTTAGGCATCGGAAAAGCACTTATGTTAGAAGTAGAAAAAGAATTGAAGCAACAAAAAATTGATTATATTGCCTTGCACACAGCATCAAAAGTTACAAACCTGATAAGATTCTACTATGGCATTGGATACTATGTTCATTCCACCGACAATGATAAAGGATATATAAGAGTTTTGCTGCGAAAGGATTTAAGGGAACAAACTCAATACTGTTCAAAATCCCAGGCTGTATTATAAACTTCGTATTAAAATCTAATGGATATTGAAGAAACGTTTGATTCATCGTCCATTATTTCCTTGACAAATAAATACTCTTCCAAAATATCTTGATCGATTTTGTAATAAACATACTGAGCCTTTTTTTCAAAACCTATATAAAGGCCCCATAAATCTGTTATTTCAAGATTTATGGGGCCTTTGCATCATCCCATTATAACTTCAATTGTATGTTCTTTTTCATCCTTAAAGACTTTTACTAAATTATCAGTCTGTGTAATCCCATCCACTACAATCCTGTCCACTCCTTTACACACCCTTTTGGGGTTTTTAATGCTGATATTATATACAGCATCTCTAAAAATTCGCTTTATCTGTATATCATCCCATTCATTGGGTATACAAGGGTCAATGATGAGTCCGTTATAATCCGGCTTGATACCCAATATCCATTTTGTTATGACTTCATAATTCCATGCGGCAGTGCCGGTCAACCATGAATTTTTAGCCTCCCCATGACTTGCTGCATCCCTGCCGGCCACCATCTGAGCATATACATAAGGCTCCATCCTATGAATATGACTTATCTCCTCTAAATAAGTGGGAGCAATCTTTTTATAATACTCAAAAGCCTTATTACCTCTTCCCAAGATGGTTTCGGCAATCATCACCCAGGTGTTGCTATGGCAGAAAATAGCAGCATTCTCTTTATATCCCGGAGGATACGACGTTATCTCACCTAACTCTATATAATATTTGCTATAAGCCGGTGTTTGTAATATTAATCCATATTCTGTATTTAATAATCTGTCCACAGAATCCAATGCCTTTTGAGCCATGCCATTATTCATGCCGATTTCCGCCATCACGCACATGCCTTGGGGTTCGATGAAAATTTTCCCTTCCTGATTTGTTTGGCTGCCTACCTTTTTTCCATAATGATCATAAGCCCTCAAAAACCACTTTTCGTCATATCCATACTTTTCTACATTTTTGATCATCTCATGTACTTGCTTATGGATGAATTGGCTGTAATCGTATTTGCCAATTTGATCGCAAAGCTTTTCAAATTCTCTGCCTACATACACAAACAAACCGGCAATGAATATCGATTCCGCTGTTTTACCTTCTTTGATTTCACTGGTCTGAGTGGATTGATCAGGATTGTCTGAGAAATTATTCAAATTAAGACAATCATTCCAATCTGCACGACCGATAAGGGGCAAATTATGAGGACCTAAATTGTTTATTGTATATTCAAATGATTTTGCTAAGTGCATGTAGAGGCTGGCCTTGTTGTCATGATTATTATCAAAGGGCACTTGTTCATCCAATATATCAAAATCTCCTGTTTCTTTTATATAAGTGATAGTAGACAAGATCAACCACAAGGGATCATCGTTAAATCCCGAACCTATCTCATTATTCCCCCTCTTGGTCAACGGCTGATATTGATGGTAGGCGCTGCCATCCTCAAACTGAGTGGCAGCAAGATCTAATATCCTCTGTCTTGCTTTATCCGGTATCAAATGCACAAACCCTAAAATATCCTGATTAGAATCCCTAAATCCTATTCCCCTTCCTATGCCTGATTCAAAATACGATGCACTTCGAGACATATTAAAAGTTACCATGCACTGATAGGGATTCCAGATGTTTACCATGCGATCTAATCTTTGGTCCTCTGTCTTTATAGTATATTTTGATAATAATTCAGTCCAGTAATCCCTTAATTCTTCAAAACATTCATTTACTTTTTCGGGTGTATACATGTCTACAAGGGCTTTGGCTTTTCGCTTGTTTATCACCCCTTCTGAATCCCACTTATCTTGCTCATAATTCTCAACATATCCCAATATAAAGACAATTTCCTTTTGCTCTTCCGGCTCCAAAGTGATCTCTAAACTATGAGAGGCAATCGGATTCCAACCATGGACAATAGAATTTCTGGATATGCCCTGTTTTACAACCTGTGGCTCGTGCAATCCGTTATATAGACCTAAAAAACTATCTCGGTCGGTATCAAACCCACATATCTTTTGATCCACACTATAAAAAGCAAAATGGTTTCTCCTTTCTCTATAGCCAGTTTTATGATATATAGTATTATCCTCGACTTCTACCTCCCCTATATTATATGTCCTCTGATAATCCACCATATCATCATAAGCATTCCATAAACAAAATTCGACAAAAGAGAACAGCTGAATGGTTTTTTGATGCTCTGATTGATTTTCCAATATTACTTTGTGGATCTCTATATCGTCTTTTAATGGAACCATATATAAAATCTCTGTCTGAAGACAGTTTCTTTGTCCCTTTATCTTGGTATAGCCCATTCCATGTCTGCATTCAAACAGATCCAGATCTTTTTTAACAGGCATCCAGGTAGGTGAATAATAATCATTTCCGTCTTTAATATAAAAATATCTTCCATTACCATCGGTAGGAATATTATTATAACGATATCTTGTTATTCTCCTTAACCTGGCATCTTTATAAAAACTGTAGCCTCCCCCTGTATGAGATATCAATCCAAAGTATTCATCGGTTCCTAAATAATTTATCCAAGGATAAGGAATTTCCGGCGTTGTAATAACATATTCTCTATTTTGATCATCGAAATATCCATACTGCATTACAATATTGCCCCTTTCCTGATTTATGTTTTAACAATATTTTCAATAAAGACACTGTGTCCTATCAACTCTACTCTTTTACAGATCCTGCTACCATTCCCTCTATAATATATTTTGAGCCAATTGCGAAAACAACCATTATTGGAATGACTGACAGGGCAATAACCCCATATACTGCTCCTAAATCGTTTCTGTATACTCCTCTAACATTCTGCATTATAATCGGAACAGTATACATCTCTTTATCTGTAAATACTACAGAAGCCTGAATTAGATTGTTCCAAACGGTGATAAAATTTAGAATTGACATTGCAGCAACAGAAGGGATAGATAAAGGAAATACAATCTTGTTGAATATAGCAAATTCGCTGCATCCATCCATTTTGGCAGACTCAATGATAGAATCCGGTATGGCAGAATCCATGTACAGTTTTACAAAAAAAACAAGATTAGCCTGGGCTGCATTGGGAAGGATCAATGCTAAATAATTATTGATCAACCCTAATGAATTACAAACTTGATAATAACCGATGAGTCCCAGCTGGGCCGGAAACATCATAGACCCGATGACCACCCAGAACAACATTTTGTTTCCCTTAAAACGATATTTTGAAAATCCATACGCTGTCAGAGCTCCTATATACGCTCCCAACAACGTAGCAGATATAGACACAATCAAACTGTTTTTAAAGCCATTTATTAAATCTGCTCCCCTTTGGGCTCTCACGATATTGGTAAAAAATGATTTGCCAGGAATCAAATTGAGCTGTGTTACAATATCTCTAGTGGAATGAGTAGCATTTATAATCATAATGTAAAAAGGAAAAAAAGTGATAACTGCCAACAAACATAGTAAAATATATAACATAATTCTGGTAAAACCGATCTTTCTCCTAGGTAATATACTTCTCGATGTTATAGGGCCTTTCGTTTTTATAATATCATCAGACATAATGATCACCTTTTTTCTATTCTTGTTGTACATTCTTCATCAAAATTTTGTATGCAATCGAAACAAAGACCATTACCATCACAAACAATCCCACTGCAATGGTTGCAGCATATCCCATATTATAATTTCGAAAACCCATATTATATAAATACATAACCATAGTCAATGTAGAGGATTGAGGTGCCCCAGAGTGAGAGATTATAGCAGGCACATCATACATGGTCAATCCTCCAATGATAGAAGTCACTACATTATAGGTAATAGTGGGCCGTAAACAGGGTAAAGTGATATACCGAAAGGCTTGCCATTTGGTAGTTCCATCCATCACACCTGCTTCATAATATTCTTGGGGAATCGCTTTCATCCCCGCCATAAAAATTACCATAGTATATCCAAACCACATCCAACAAAGAGTAATAGATATAGTCAACCTAGCAGCAGTTATCTTTTGAAGCCATTGTATAGGCTGCTGAATAAAACCTAATCGCATCAAAATTTGATTTAATACACCGGTTTTCCAATCCATAATAAAATATACTAAATTACCTATGGATGCCATAGTTATCAGCACAGGCAAAAAGTATACCCACCTGAAAAATCCTTTCCCTTTTACATCGGAATCGGATAACACAGCGGCTAATCCAAGGGCTAATATCAGTTGAGGTATAAAACTCACTATCCAAATAATCCATGTATTAGCTATACTTTTGCCAAAAAACTGATCTTGAAATAAACTTTTGAAATTCTGTAATCCTACAAATTCTGGTTGAATAATACTTCCATCCCAGCTATGAAAACTCAAATAGATCGAATATCCTATGGGATAGATGATAAATATACTCAAGATGATAAAGAAAGGCAAAATAAATAAATATCCATAATACTTTCTCCTACTGATTGTAGAACTTTTTTTAAAGCTCATCTATTATCCTCCTTATCATCTATTGCCTTATTAGCCTGATAACAGGCTAATAAGGCATAGAGACTAAATGAAATCATGTTTTACAGTCAGTCAAAGGAAATATCCTCTCCCTGTAATTCTGCCTGTACTCGATCCTTAAATTGTACCAACATTTCTTCTTTAGAGATCTCATCGGCCAAATAAGCATTTAAGCTATCCAAGAAAGCCATCCTTATGGTATCATCATGCTTTGTAACCAAATTTCCATCAATCCCATCCAACATGGGTCCATATACTTGATAAATATTTTGATTTACTACTTTATTTATAAAGCTGTCATCCCGTTGATATTTCTCTATAATTTCTTGGTTGCTCACAATATCACCATTTTCAGCCATAGTGTCTAAAAATTCCTCAGTGGTAATTCCCCATTTAAATTGGTGCCGATTTCTAAAGTATAAGGCACTAATTTAGATGTTACTTGATCCACATCAGGAAAATCCAACGGTCGATATCCCCCTGGCATATCAACAAATCGCTTTACAAAA
>JAQVDB010000021.1 GCA_028698525.1 Clostridia bacterium | reverse complement strand
CCCATCGTTGATAATATGATGCAAACAACTAAAAAAGGTGTATTCGCCTGCGGTAATGTAGTTCATGTAAACGATTTAGTTGACAATGTGACGATTGAAAGTCAACTGGCAGGTAAATATGCAGCCTCGTATTCCCAAGGCAAAATCGGCCGGCCCTGTAGACAGATCGATATAATACCCGGAAAGGGGATAAGATATGTGGTGCCTCAAAGGATAAAATTTTATCAGGAATTACATAGTGATGTTACTATATATTATAGGGTTAAGGAACCTATGACAAACATAAAAATACAAGCTGTATCAGGAGGCGAAATCCTAGCTGAAGCAAAAAGGGTAAGATCCAACCCGGGAGAGATGGAACATATAAAATTGAAGGCAGAAAAAATAAAAGACGTGTTACAGGATATAAAAATAAATGTAGTTGAAGGGGGCTTACAATGATGGAACAGAAAAAGGTAACTTGTGTTGTTTGTCCCATAGGATGTGAAATTCTAGTTAAAGGTGATAAACAAAGAATAGTTCAGATCTCTGGAATCAAATGTAAACGAGGAGAGCAATATGCTGTAAGTGAATTTTTAAATCCTATGAGAATTTTAACTACAACTGTAAAGACCAGAAATTATCATCTGCCAGTTGTTTCTGTCAGGAGCAATAAGCCCATACCCAAGGATTTGATGTTTGAATGTATGGATGCGCTGAAGAAAGTAGAAATAGAGAGTCCTTTAGAAATAGGTCAGGTTGTTATCCAAAACATTCTTGACAGCGGAGCCGATATAGTAGTTACAAAAGATTAAATAAAAAGTAGGCCGGGGGGACGTTTCGTTTGACACAGTTTTTTAAAAAACTGTGTCAAACGAAACGTCCCCCCGGCTTGTTTTTGTTGTTTTTGTGTTTATGCTTATAAATTAAAAGCCTTTTTTAGATCTGAAATTTCATCATCGTTTATGACCACAAGTTCACCGATGGAGGATGCTAGAAGTATGGCTTTTGCACTGTATTCTGCAACTTCTAGCCTGTCAAACGCATTTAAAAGAGTATCTCCTGTTACAATTATACAGTCGTTTTCCACCAAGACAATGGGTGTTTCTCTTGAGAAGGAATCTGCTGTCATTTCCGGTTGCATAAAACTTATACCAAAAGGTAGCTTCGGTATATTTCTGAGCATGATATAGCTCTCTGGTATAGTTTTAGTCTCGAATCTTTGATCAGTCACTGCAAATGTCATCACATTCGGTGGGTGGGCGATGATAACCGAATTAATATCAGGATGTTTTTCATAAATACTTTTATGCAGCATGACAGACCTACTGGGTTCTTTGCCTGATTCTTTCCAACCATCCTTGATCTTTACAATGTCAGATACATCTAAATATTTTCTATCTATGCCATAAGGGGTGATGAGGAAAGAATTATCATCCAATCTTTGTGAGAATGTGCCTTGGGTACTAGTAAATAATTTTTGGTTATATGCCCTGTGGATCAGTTGACACATTTCACGTCTTGCATTGCGTTCCTCACTGCTAAATTGTTGAGAAATAAACTCATTCATCTTTATATCTTGTTTGTGCTTAGAAATTTTAATTTGCTTATCTGTAAGGGCAATGGGCTTACCGATTTTATTGGATTCAATTTCAAGCCTGGCTGTAAAATCCAAAGTTTCAAAGGCCATAAATGCTTTGAAAAGATCCCCACTTCCTACAACGACCCCATGGTTTTCAAGCATTACAGTACGGTAACCCTTTTCAAACTCAGCTGCAATATTTTTACCTAATTCTTTGCTGCCCGGCACAGCATATTTAGCTATTCCAATTTCCCCACAAATCAGGCAAGCGTCAGGAATTAGCTTTATGTTTGGAACTTTCCTGATAATGCTGAAGGATACTAATGCAGGGGGATGAGCATGAATAACTGCCTTTATATCGGGTCTTTTTTGATAGATTCTTTCGTGAAAAGGCAGTTCTGATGAAGGCTCATGGATTCCATCAATAGTTCCATCTTGTTTTATTCGAATTATATCTTGACGGGTAAGGGAGCCTTTATCTATGCCTTTAGGTGTAATCCATATATCACCATTATCATCCAATATGGATAGATTTCCGCCGGATGTTGTTGTCATACCATAACCATAAATTCTTTCCATTATCATTACTATCTGATCTGCTGGATGCATTAATTCAAAATTCAAAATATGTTCCTCCTTGCTCTAATTTTATGATGATTTATCTATACACAACATTCTATCTTGTTATATCAATTAATTCAATGCTTTGATGTTCATTATTTTGTAACTAAAATGTAACCAATCCTTGCTTTTTATGTAACCCATTTATCCTATAAAAGTTGTAAATTAAATATATAGAGACTATTAATAATCATGAAAGGAACATCAAAATGACTCGGAAGATATGTTTGATAATAACACCATTGGTTTTGATTGGTATTGTAGTAATATTTATGGGTCCCCAAGATTTGATTGAACAGCTCAGCACAAAATCATCAAATACTGTTAATGCTAGCAGTGTCCTAGTGTTGGCAGAAAATAATGGTTCTAATCTGGCAGAAAAAAAGGCTAAAGCGCAGGCTTATCCCCAACGGAGTAGGGACAAAGTAAAAAAAGAAGATAAAGTCCAACAACAAGATGTTAAAGAATTGTTTGAACAACAGAAAAAAGAAGTATCGAGAAAAGACGGCAATATAGAAGAAGTCAGTGATATAGAAGTAAGAGTAGAAGATGCTTTCAGTAAAGACGGTGATAAAACTGCTTTTCTAACGTTTGATGATGGGCCCAGTCCTAAAACGACCCCTATCGTATTAGATATTCTAGACGAATATGATATTAAAGCTACATTTTTTGTTGTAGGTTGTCAAGCGGGAAAAAATAACTATCTTATAAAAGAGATTGATAATAGGGGGCATGCTATAGGGAATCATACCTATTCTCATGATTATAATAAACTGTATTCGGATAGAGAATATTTTACACAAGAGTTAAAAAAGACCGAAAAAATATTAAAAAGTATATTAGGTGAGCAATATAATACTAGACTTTTCAGATTTCCAGGAGGATCTTTTGAAAAATACAAACAACCGTTCAAACAAGTTTTGAATGAATATGGATATACTTATATAGATTGGAATGCGTTGAGTGGAGACGGTGAGGGACATGATATTCCACCTGACAGATTGATATCTAAACTCAAGGATACAGCATCAGGCAAGGATAATATTATAGTGCTTATGCATGATTCAGCCACAAAAAAGACTACATTGGATGCGCTGCCTGAAATAATAAAATTTTTAAAATCAAAGGGATATAATTTTAAAATATTAAAATAAAAACTCTAGCTTAAAAGTTAGAGTTTCTATTAATTATTTTGATAAATTATGTTATACTGAACAAAAGAGATTTTTCGGTCAACAAGTCATACTTGATGGAACTCTATTAAGAAGGGGAATTGAAATCATGAAATATAAGATTGTTGCAGATAGCTGTTGTGACCTCAACGATGAAGTGAAAAAGGAAACTAATGTCAAGATAGTTCCTTTAACGATACATTTAGGGGACAAGACATATAAAGATGATGAGGATTTAGATATGGCTGAACTTTTAGCGGATATGAAAAAGTGTTGGACTTCTCCCAAGACAGCAAGTCCTTCGCCTGACTATTTTTTAAATGAATACAAGGAATCGGACAATGTTTTTGTCGTTACTCTGTCATCTGCATTGAGCAGCACTTATAATCATGCAGTCATGGCTAAAGATATGATATTGGAAACTATGGAAAATAAATTCATACATGTATTTGATTCTTTGAGTGCCTCTGTTGGCGAAACACTTGTAAGCTTGAAAATATCCGAATTAATTAAAAAAGGTAATGACAATTCTAATATTGTTAAAAATGTAGAGAAATATATAAAAGGAATGAAAACTTTTTTTGTCCTCGAATCTTTAGAAAATCTGATAAAGGCGGGTAGGTTAAGTTTATTAAAAGGAAGACTGGCATCGTTTTTATCTATAAAGCCTATAATGAGAGGAAATGAAAAAGGTGAAATAGACATGTTAGAGCGTGTGAGAGGTTCTAATCGAGCATTTAAAAGATTGGTTAAGGTGATAGGTGAACATGGTAAAGATCTGGAGAACAAGACCCTTGGAATAGCTCATTGCAATTGTTTAGAAAAAGCTATCAAATTCAAGGAAGAGGTAAAAAAACTGTATAATTTTAAGGATATTATTATAGTCGAGACTGCAGGTATAAGCACGGTGTATGCAAATGATGGAGGACTAATTATAGCTTTTTAATCAAAAAATATAAGGCGTGGATTTTTCCGCGCCTTATTAAGTACTCTCTCTTTCTATGAGTTCAGCTCCTACCTGAATTTTAAGCACTTTTCGATCATTTTTTTCAATTTTCACTTATTATTGCAATATTTCATGGTGTTTTTTGTATCATACTATTTAGGTCTTTGATGTATCTACAGTTATGATATAGTTGCTTGATAAGCAAGATTGTATAGTTTTAGTTATTCTTACTCAGCTTTCATAGAAAAGATAATAAAAGCATACGATGCGAGGTGAAAAATCATAATGGGAAAGATAGATATACCTAAAGGCAAGCTTGAAGAGATATATTATAAAATGTTACTCACAAGGCTCTTTGAAAAAAAGTTAGAATACTTCTTTTCTGCGGGGATGCTGCATGGAACAACTCATTTGTATATAGGTGAAGAAGCCACAGCAATAGGAGTATGCTGTGCACTAGACAAAGACGATCAAATAACGAGCACTCACAGAGGTCATGGACATTGCATAGGCAAAGGTGCAGATGTAAAATTGATGATGGCGGAAATGTTTGGCAAGCAGACAGGATATTGCAAGGGTAAAGGCGGTTCCATGCACATAGCTGATTTAGAAATAGGCAATTTAGGTGGAAATGGTATAGTAGGTGGTGGCATACCTATAGCAGTAGGAGCGGCATTGACTACTCAGTATAAAGAATTAGACAGAGTAGTAGTCTGCTTTTTTGGTGATGGCGCAACCAATCAAGGCAGCTTTCACGAATCATTGAATTTAGCATCAATATGGAAACTGCCGGTAATATTCATATGTGAAAACAACCTATACGGTATGTCAATACCGATAGAAAACCATATGAACATAAAAGATATAGCCCAAAGAGCTAAATCATACGGTATACCTGGCAAGATAGTGGATGGTAATAACGTATTCGAGGTATACAACACAGTACTAGAGGCTAAATCCTATGTAAAACAAAATGGTCCCATATTGATAGAATCTAAGACCTACAGAATATCCGGTCATTCCAAGAGCGATGCCAACGTATACCGTACAAAAGAAGAAATAGAACAGTGGAAGAAAAAAGATCCTATAAAATTCATGAAAAAAAAGCTGCTGGAACAAAAGATATTCACCCAAGAGCAGCTAGAAACTATAGAAAAACAGGCAGCCCAGGAAATAGAAGTATCAGTAGAATTTGCAAACAACAGCCCTTATCCACCATTGGATGCAATAACCGACGATGTATATGCATAAAAGTGAGGAGGGAAAACTGCTATGAGAGAAATAATATATGCACAAGCGATAAAAGAAGCGATGTGCGAAGAGATGCGTAACGACCCGGATATCATACTGATGGGTGAAGATGTAGGTCTGTACGGTGGTTCGTTTGAAGTATCTGCCGGTATGTTAGAGGAGTTTGGTAAAAAGCGTGTAAGAGATACCCCCATATCCGAAGCGGCAATAGCTGGCTGTGCAGTAGGTGCAGCAGTTACAGGTTTACGACCTATCATAGAAATAATGTTTAGCGATTTTATAACAATAGCACTGGATCAGATTGTAAATCAGGCGGCAAAGATGCGCTACATGTTCGGCGGCAAGGCAAAAGTACCCATGGTGATGAGAACACCTGCAGGCTCGGGTACCGGTGCAGCAGCGCAGCACTCACAAAGTTTAGAAGCATGGCTTTGCCATATACCTGGACTAAAAGTAGTAGTACCTTCCACCCCCTATGACGCAAAGGGATTATTAAAGGCCGCTATACGTGACGATAACCCTGTCTGCTTTTTTGAACAAAAATTACTGTACAGAAAAAAAGGCATGGTACCTGAAGGTGAATACATAGTTCCCTTGGGCAAAGCCGACATAAAAAAAGAAGGCAAAGACATAAGCATAATAACCTATGGAAGAATGATACCTACCTGCTTAAAAGCAGCACAAGACCTTGAGAAAGAAGGAATAAGCGTAGAAGTAGTAGACATTAGAACATTGCTCCCAATGGACAAAGAGACAGTGATACAATCCGTTCAAAAGACAGGAAGAGTGTTGATAGTACACGAAGCAGTTCAAACAGGTGGCTTTGGTGGAGAAATAGCTGCCGTTATAGCAGATAGCGATGCATTCTTCTATCTGGATGCACCTATAAAAAGATTATGCGGACTAGATGTTCCTATTCCATATTCCCCTGAACTAGAGAAAAACGTAGTACCTACTGAACCTGAAATAAAAGCAGCATTAAAAAGATTACTAATTTGACGAAAAATCGGCAATATCATACAATATTTGTTATCAGATTGTAAATGTAAAAGGGGTGATAGTAATGAGCATACAAAGCGTAAAAAGAGAGATAGAGGAGAAGAATATAGACCTTAAAGTGATAGAGTTTGAACAAAGCACTGCAACTGTAGATTTAGCGGCACAGGCTTTGGGAGTAGAGCCTGGAATGATTGCCAAGACTATGGCGTTTGCTTTAAAGGATGAGAATATACTTGTAATAACAAAAGGGGATGCAAGAATTAATAACAGAAAATATAAAGACACCTTCAAGACAAAGGCCAAAATGCTGAGTCCTGATCAGGTAAAAGAGGTGACCGGACATCCTGTAGGAGGAGTATGCCCCTTTGGACTCAAGCAACCTTTAAAGATTTATTTGGATGTATCCTTAAAACAATATGATTATGTGTTTCCCGCTGCGGGATCGCCAAACTCCGCAGTTAGAGTTGATGTGGACAAGCTTGCTGAAATCACCGATGCAGTTTGGATAGATGTGTGCAAATGATTTTGTGTTTTCAAATATTATCCAAAAGGAATGATATATATTCATTCCTTATTTTATTTTTGGCATTTGAATCGTTAAAAAGTGTAGGATACGAATTATAAAAAAGCTGGGGGAAAACTAGATTTACTATGAATTGGGAGGTATGATATTCCACCGGATATTTTCTATCTTTTGGAGAAAGCTGTCTTATAACGTCTGATACTATGGATGTAAATTCCGGTATCATCTTTTTGATGCTTTCGGATGTGTTTTCCTCAAACATCAATGTACTCACAATATTTTTTACAATTCCCGGATATTTATCAGTGAGCTCTAAAAACTTGAAAGAAAAGTTATACAGCCTCTTTTTTGGCGGGACTGAATCATCTTTCATCTCATTTAATATTTCATATAGTTTTTTAAGCAGAAACTCTATAGCTTGCTCTATAAGGTTGTCCTTTGAACCAAAATAATAATTGACTGCAGCTATATTTACATTAGCTTTTTCTACTACTTCACGTGTGGTCAGTTGGAAACTTGCCTTTTTGCTCAATATTTCAAGTGCAGCTTCTATTATTTGTTCCCTGGTGGATTTGTTATCAGCCATTAAAATCAGATCTCCCTCTAACTTATATGATTTTAAAACATATCGTTGACAATATTATATATCTTTGGTATTATACTTTCAATACATCTATTAAAACATTTGTTTGAAATTACTATTTGAATAGATCAGTTGAAATGTACGATTGGTGGCTATTTTATTATTTAGGGGTGCATTAATAGTATGGATAAGTTTGCGCATTTTATAGTAAAAAACAAAAAGATTGTTACAGTTTTATTTATAATTTTGACAATAATCTCTCTTTTTTTCCTTAAAAATGTATCTATAAAATATGATATGGGCGGGTATCTTCCTCCCGATATGGATTCATATATTGCAAATCAAATATTCAGCCGTGAATTTGATATCAAAGGTTCTGCCATGATAATGATAAGAGAAAAGAAAATAAATGAAATTTTAGATATAAAAAATAATATAGAAAAGATTGAAGGTGTGAGTAAGGTTGCTTGGCTGGATGATGTTATCGATGTGTATCAACCGGAATTCTTTATGCCCGATGATATAAAGGAGCAGTTTAATAAAGGGCAAGATAACCTTTTAATTATAAAATTTGCTGAGGGGAATGCACACCAAAAAACAAACCAAGCCATTGAACAGATTAAAAAAATAATAGACGGCGAGTATTATATAGGCGGAGAGGCTGCCTATGCCATAGATACTCAGAATACAGCTAATAGAGAAATGCCTATGTATACAGGGATAGCGCTGGTGATAATATTGTTTATTATTTCTATGTCTGTCAGCTCATACATAGAGTCTATATTGCTGTTGGTATCTATAGGGGCGGCCATTGCTCTCAATATGGGAAGCAATATTTTTATGGGCGAGATATCCTATATGACTCATGCGGCAGCCCCATTATTGCAGTTAGGGGTATCCATGGATTATTCGATTTTTTTGATCCATCGCTATCATCAGGAAAAAGAAAGGTTTAAAAATTCTGAAGATGCTATGGTAGAGGCGATAAAAAGGTCATTTACATCTATATTCTCCAGTGCTCTTACTACAGTGGCTGGTTTTATAGCGTTGACTTTTATGAATTACGGTATAGGCAAGGATATGGGATTTGTCATGGCAAAAGGTGTGTTGTTGAGCGTAGTTTGCATAATAATATTGCTTCCCTGTCTTGTGCTTTTATTTGATAAAATCACAGAAAGATATAAACACAAGGTTTTTATTCCGGATTTTAAAGGTTTGGCAAATGTTTTTATCAGACATAGATATCTGACTTTGATTTTGGCTATAATAATAGCGCTCCCTATATTCATGGCTCAGACAAAACTGGATTTCAAATATTCAGCGTCTGCCACCATGCATGATACTTCTATTTCCGCAAAATCCACAAAATTGATTGAAGACACTTTTCAAAAAGGGACTGATCTTTATTTATTAGTACCACATCAAGATAAAGTAAAAGAGCAGGAATTTATAGGTTTGATAGAACAATACCCCAATGTGAGTATGGTAAGCAGTATGTATTCATTAGCGGACGGCAATATACCTGAGATGTTCCTGCCTGGTCAGTTAAAACAGAATTTTATTTCGGAGAACGGTTTTACTTATTTTACTGTAACTTTGGTATCCCGGCCGGAGCAAGAGCTTACTAAAGACACTATATCTCAAATAAAAAAGGATGCAGAAGGATATTTTGATGAAATATATGTAGCAGGAGAGGCGCCAGTATACAAGGATTTAGCCCAAATCACACGGAGTGATTTTAAAAAAGTAAATATGTTATCCATATTATTCATAGGGATAATATTGGTTTTTACTTTTAAATCCATAATAATTCCCATACTGCTGATATTTGTAATAGAGTTTGCAATATGGATAAACTTGAGCATCCCATATTTTATGGGTGCCCCCCTGTTTTTCGTATCATATATAATCATAGGGGCTATCCAGTTAGGAGCTTCTGTTGACTACGCTATATTGTTCACATCCAGGTTTAAAGAAAATGCTTTGGAGAATTCAGATAAGTTGATGGCTATGCAAAAGACTTATTCTGATTGTGGTGCCTCGTTGTTAACCAGTGCGTTGACCCTGTTTGCATCCACTATAACTATATATTTTGTAACAGCCATCAAGACTACCGGTGAGCTTACACTTTTGATAGCCCGTGGAGCTCTCATAAGTATGGGAACGGTATTCGTACTTTTGCCCGGTCTTTTAATAGGTGCTCACTCGCTGATGGATAGATGGCATAGAAAATCATATTGATGGGAGGATTTCCATGAAGAAAAAGTCGTTAATAGCGATAACTATATTAATTGTATTTTTGTTTGTTTGTTCTGCAGCTTCTGCACAGATAAATAGAAATGAAACGGTGTATGTAAATTTGAATAGTGATGGGAGTGCAGACGAAACAGCTGTAGTAGTGCACCTGGAAGGTTGGTCTGACCAAGCAGAACATATTGAATATGGTGACTATAACTCTATTAAAAACATAGGTGGTTATGAAAAACCTAAAATAGAAGGCGAAAAAACAATATGGCCTGCTGATATCATTGAAAAAGAAGGGATATATTATCAAGGCAACTTGGATAAAGGGCTTCCTTTTGATATCAATATAGATTATTATCTTGATGGGAAGAGATTAGATGCTGATGAGTTGGCAGGCAAAGATGGAAAATTAAGAATCGATATAAGGGTGGAATCCCGATTAGATGATCCTTTAATAGTTATGTTGAATATGAACTTTGATACGAGTAGATTTTCAAATATAGATGCCAAAGATGCTACTACTAGTATACTGATAGGTAAACAGATGAATATAAATTATGCTCTGGTACCTCAGCCTGATGCGGAAATATCCGTAGAAATGGATGGGGAGGATATCTGCTTGGAGGAGATGACCTTTCAGGTGGCACCCGGGTCTATGCCGATACCGGGAAATTTTGATGAGGATATAGATTCCCTACAGTCCGGGATGGATGATATCGCAGATGGACTTAGACAAATATCCCATGGAGATGATAAACTCCTCCAAGGTATGAAGGATATCAGAACAGGTACCGGCCAGTTGTCGTCAGGCTTGTCATCGCTGTATAAAAATACCCATGGATTAGGTGAAGGGCTGGAGGGCTTGACTCAGGGAATAGGCTCAATCAAAGGAGGAAGCAGTCAACTGATAAAGGGAGCCGATGAATTAAACGGTGCTCTAGGAGAGGTTTTGCAAAAAGGAAAGTCTATAAACGATGGATTGTCCCAGCTGAATGGAGGGGCAAAAAAGCTGGAGTCAGGTATCCAAGATATGGGGACAGGACTTAAAACCTTTGAGTCGTCACATGAACAGATAGTACAACTAGCTGCCCTGGTATTAGGTTCATATCCTTCAGACAGCATGGAGGCAAAACTGCTCCAAGCTATAATGGCTGAAAAGGATGCTATTGGGGAGATAAACCGAAAGTATGCAGACTTTGCCCAGGGTGCTAAACAGATATCGGAAAACACCGGGGCTTTAGAACAGGGATTTGATCAGTACTCGGCAGGGATAGAGCAGATATCCGACGGACTGGGCAATTTAGGCGCTGAAGGTCGAAAACTAATACAGGGCATAGAACAATTAGAACAAGGAGCCCAAGATGTGGAAAATGGCTGGCAGGATGTTCATTCCGCAATAAATGAATCAGCCCAAGGGGCACAAGAGCTGTACAACGGCATGGATAGCATAACTGACAATATGAGTAAGGCTGTCGCCGGTCAAAAGGATGTACAAGAGGGATTAGATCAGATAAATGACCAAGGAATAAAAAAGTTTGAAGAATTTTTAAATCAGGATAAATCTGTGGATTATACTTCATTTGTGGATGCCAGGAACAAACAAAATTCAACGGTAAGATTTGTATTAAGGACCCCTCCAATAGAAAGAGATGAACAAGAAAAGATACCACAGAATGAAGAAGTAAAAAAAGGATTCTGGGAAAGGGTAAAAGATCTGTTCAAGTTTTAAAAAAAGACCTAAAAGGTCTTTTTTATTAATTGGATATGGTTCTATATAATGATATAATTACATTTAAGATATCAATAGAGGTGAGCGATTTAATATGAAGGAGATAAGCACTGAGATCATAGCTGAAACGGTGAAGGAGCTATGTATTGATGCATGTTATAATTTAGGGGATGATGTGAAACAGGCTCTCAATCGAGCTTTACAAAAAGAGGAATCTGATACTGCCAAAAGCATTTTGAGACAATTGATTGAAAATGCCGAGTATGCAGCTTGTCAAAATATGCCCCTTTGTCAGGATACCGGGATGACAGTTGTGTTTATCGAATTAGGACAGGATGTGCATATAGTAGGTGGCGGTTTTTATGATGCTATAAATGAAGGTGTACGCAGGGGATATACCCAGGGGTACTTAAGAAAGTCGGTGGTGAAAGATCCTTTTAACAGGGTGAATACAGGGGATAATACACCTGCTATAATTCATACCGATATAGTCCAAGGAGATAGCTTAAAGATTACAGTTGCACCTAAGGGATTTGGAAGTGAAAATATGAGCAGGCTGAAAATGTTGAAGCCTGCCCAGGGTATGGACGGTGTAAAGGAGTTTGTGATAGATACAGTGATAAAGGCAGGGGCCAATCCATGTCCCCCTATAATTGTAGGGGTAGGTATGGGAGGAACCATGGAAAAGGCAGCGTATCTGGCTAAAAAATCCCTTATAAGGAGATTAGGAGATTCCAATGCCCATGCTGATATTAAAAAGTTAGAAGATTATCTGTTGGAGAAGATAAACAAGACAGGGATAGGCCCTCAGGGGCTGGGAGGACGTACTACTGCTCTTGCTGTGCACTGTGAGACATCTGCTACACATATAGCCGGGCTGCCGGTAGCAGTAAATATACAATGCCACTCTGCAAGACATAAGCAGGCTATATTATGATGAAGGGGAGGGAAAAAACCATATGGATACGATAAAAATCGAGACTCCTATCGATGACTCAGTAGTTTCAGCACTCAAGGCGGGAGATATGGTATCTATCTCCGGTACTATATATACAGGAAGGGATGCAGCTCACAAGAGAATGCAAGAGTGTATAGCAAAAGGACAGCTCCTTCCCTTTGATATTAAAAATCAGATCATATATTATGTAGGACCTTGTCCTCCCAAACCGGGACAAATAATAGGTTCTGCCGGCCCTACTACTAGTGGGAGGGTAGATGCCTATACCCCGGAGCTTCTAGACAGAGGCCTAAAAGGCATGATAGGAAAGGGTATGAGGTCGGAGCAAGTAGTGCAATCCATGATAAAAAATAAAGCAGTTTATTTTGCTGCAGTGGGGGGAGCAGGTGCATTGATATCCAAGAGTATAAAAAAAGCTGATGTCTGTGCTTATCCTGATTTAGGGCCAGAAGCCATATACCGGTTACAAGTAGAGGATTTCGTTGTGGTGGTAGCCATCGATTGTATGGGGAATAATTTGTATGAAAGATAAAAATGATGGATGTATAATCATAGTCCATTGCGGGAAAATATAATCGGGGAGGGATTATGATTATGTATAAACCTAAAATAACAAAGGTAAGAAAAAACCCTGATGGCGATATTACCGATGTAATGTTGGAAGATGGTAATGTTTACTCTATCGAGGATGCAATTATGATGGTAAAGGAAGATTTGATTGAAGGAGTAAATGTAGGCAGGGCAAAGAATGGTAGAGAATTTTTGAGAAGTGATCCAAACGACACAAAGGAGGATAATCTGGATAACTTACCAACATTTAGATGATTATTCCGCTTTATTTTTATAAAGCGGATTTTTTTATGTTATAATTATTTTAAAGAAAGAGGGGTAATGGTATGGGGTTAAAATTCGTACATATGGCAGATATTCACCTGGATACTCCGTTTTATAGCAGTGATAAAAACACTGGAAAACTATTAAAAGATTCTATAAAGAATGCATTTGCTGCAGGAATTGAGCTAGCGGTACAACAAGAGGTAGATGCGGTTCTGATATCAGGGGACCTGTTCGATAACAATACATTGAGTTTTGCTACAGAAAAATTTTTGCTCGACCAGTTAGACAAATTGAAGGATGAAAATATTATAACATTCTATTCTCCCGGGAATCATGATCCTTATGGTCAAAGTTATAAGATGAGAAATATTCAGTGGCCTTCCAATATCATAATATTCGATGATGATATGCCCGTCACTCATCAGATTAAAGATAAAAGTGGAAAAGTCATCGGTCTGGTGACAGGGGTGGGGCATTCCCATAAAAAAGAATTTCAAAATTTAATAAAGAGATTTCCTGATCGTGATTCACAAGATATACCCCATGTTGGGATTGCACATGTTCTGGTCACAGGTCAGAAAAGTTCAGATCAACATGAGAGGTATGCCCCTTGTTCCATAAGTGATATGATGGAAAAAGGTTACGATTATTGGGCGTTAGGGCATGTTCATACCCGACTGGAGATTTCCCGCAACCCGTTTATAATATATCCGGGCAACATATCAGGCAGAAACCCGGTGGAAAGAGGTTGGAAAGGGGCATATTTGGTGGATATAGATGATAACAGGATGGTGCACACGGATTTTCATCCACTTTCTCCGGTATTATGGGAGGTAGTGACTATAGATGATTTGGAAAAGATAGAAACCTTGAGTCAGCTGGAAAATCATATACGGGATTCACTGCAGGATGTAGTCGATATGTATGACAGTGCCCAACATTTATTTTTAAGGATAAATCTTGAAGGACCCTGTAGCTTACATGAGGAATTGAAGGACAGGGACAATCTAGAGAGCCTGTGTGATTATGTGAAGCTGTTTACCGATGCACAATATGTGGAATTTTTAGTGGATAGACTGACTCCCTCAATAGATGTCAGCCAGTTCATTGGACAGCCTCATCTGTTGGGCACAGTCCTTGATTTATTGAAAGATGCAGAATCTGATCACAGTCTGTTGCTGAAGTTAAAGCCAGATGATCTGGGAGGATGTCCAAGTACCGATGATGACTCGGTGATAGAATATTTACGGCAACTGATGAAAGGATTGGATTATGAGATAGCCTCTCGAATGGTTTTGGAGGATGAATTATGATATTTGAAACTATAAAAGCTGAAAGATTTGGATGTTTAAGAGATTGGCAAACACCTCATCTAGATGAAGGTCTTGTTGTAATATTCGGACTTAATGAATCGGGTAAAACCACTATATTCAATTTGATGACCACAATCCTGTATGGTTTTAGTCCTGCTAGCCGAGACAACAATCCCTATGTGCCCTGGGATGAGAGCAAGGCATTTTGTCAAGCACGAATTAAGACGTCCTACGGGAAAAGGCTGGATGTGATAAGAAGGCTTCAGAGCGTTGCATCAGGCACCATAATATCGGATGATAAAAGCGTAGATATTTCAAATAAATCCCTTGAATATGTAAGGGGTTTGCCCAGGAAGGTGTTTGAACAGGTATATACTCTTGATATTGATAATATGTGTATGCCCAAAAGCAAGACCTGGGAGATGATGCAGGATCAGTTGTTGGGGGGAGAGTTTTGCTCATTTATAAGACCGGTTGTCGATGTCTTATCGGAACTGGAACAGCAGGCAAATACGTTGTGGCGTTCAGACAGAAGAGGAAAGCCTGAATCAAAGATGATATGCAAACAGCTGGATGGATTGATGGAGCAGAAAAGTGTCGCATTGGAAAATGAACGAAAGATCAGGGCTGATCAAAAAGAGTTGGACCATCTGGAACAAAAGTTGGA
This sequence comes from Clostridia bacterium, assembly GCA_028698525.1. Classification (NCBI taxonomy): domain Bacteria; kingdom Bacillati; phylum Bacillota; class Clostridia; species Clostridia bacterium. Next base: position 18,951 of record JAQVDB010000021.1, on the reverse strand, counting down.
AAAGATGTATGAGCAAAAAGATTATATAATATCGTATATTGACAAATATGAAAGGCTTAATCCAGCCTTCAGGAAATTAGAGCGTATTGATAGCTTGTTATCTGAATCAGATGGCATACAAGAGTTTGATGGTGTACCGGATGATGCTAAAAGCTATATCAAACAATTGGATGATACAATAAATGATATCATTAAAAGCAAAGAACAATGCGATTTTCGTCTCAGACAGCTCAAACAGGAAGCAGAGGTTTTTTCAAACCAGCATCGACGTATTTTGGATAGAGAACATGAAATAATGACCTTGATAAGGTCATACGAGCAGATAAAGTATTATTTAAATGAAAAAAACAGATTAGAGGTAGAAACTGCAAAAACAGAATCATTGCTGATGGATAAAGCATCTGAGACACTGGTAGGCGGATGGAAGCAAGGGTTGGAAGAGGATATTGAAGGCGTGGATATGGCACAACTAAAGTCTTTTGTGTCACTGTATAGAAAACTAGATGAACAATATCAGCATCAAAAGCTGCAATCCATGCAGAGACTAGAAAAGAAAGAGCTTACACCTTGGATATCTTTTGTTATACTGCTTTCCGGCTTTGTAGGATTGATTATTTCACCGCAGCATTCTTTGGATTTTCTATTTGCATTGGTAATGCTTTTAGGTGCTACGTCTTATACAGGCTGGATATTTCTGAAAAGACGCAGATTTAATAAAAGCCCGGAAAAGATGATGCAGGATCAGCTATGTAAAATAGAGGATAAAAAAAGCCAGCTGTTATCCAAGATAAAGAGGGAATTGAAGGATATCCCTATCGAATCACAGAGATTGGAATATCCTGATGAAAATATTATCATGGATGTGAGTGTTTTAAAAAACTTGATTTCGAGATATACAGATATGAGAAACAGCATTCAAGAGATTGAAGGCAGATTAGGCCATTATAGTATCAGCATATCTAATCTTTATGATCAGTTCCATATCGGCGATACAACCGGTGATATGCTTAAAGATATCGATTTTTTAGAACAAAACTTGCAACAAGCTAGAAAGTATTACAGGCTAGTCCATGATGCACGAATAGAGATTGATGAGATGGGCAGGGAAATAGGAAAACTAGATGAGCAATTGAAGGAAACCCAACAGGCTAAAAAAGCCCTTTTAAATTGTATAAATAAGATGAAAGGAATAGATATAGAAGATAAGATAGATAATATTTTAAGTAGAAGAAAATGTAGGCAGCAAGCATACATGCTCATTCAGGAGTTGGAGGGTGAATATGATGACTTGCAAGATATAAAAGAGCTTTATCAGCATAAAAAAGATGTTTTTATTGATCAGAGAAGGATAGAAAAGTGTAAGATAGACAGAGAAAAGATCGAGCAAGAGATAAATCATATAAATAACAGAATAGGAACTTTAAAAAAGGAGATAGAGCACGGCTTACAGAATAAAACCTTGGATGAAATAGAAGGAGAAATATCCCATCTAAAGGATAGACTTGATGATGTGACCTTTCAAAGGGATCGGTTTATCCTTGCCAAGAATATAATTATTGAGGCACAGAAACGTTTCAGAGAGGAGCACCAGCCTGATGTTTTAAAAAAATCCGGTAAATATATAGAACTGATAACGGGAGGAAGATATGACAGGATTTATGCACAAGATGCATCTTCTAAACAGGGTTTGCAGGTAAGGTTGTGTCAGAATGATCGTATATTGGAGGTAGGGGAAAAGAACCTGAGCAGAGGTACCCTTGAACAAATCTATTTTGCTTTGAGGCTTGCCATGGCTGAACATCTGGACCCGGAAGGGGAGAGTTTACCTGTTATTTTGGACGATGTATTTGTCAATTGGGATGAAGTAAGAGCGGAAAACGGAGTTAAGCTGCTAGACGCTCTTTCTAATAGCCGCCAGGTATTTTTGATTACCTGTCATGAATGGTTGTTGAATATGCTATCATCAGCCATGGATGTACAGGTTATAAGATTGTAGATAGGCAATGGTCAGTTCTGTTTTTTCTTGTTGAGCAATACAGGTAGCAGTGCAAAGGCTGCAAAAATTACAAGTGTAGCATATGTTCTGGGAGTAAAAACATCGCTCATGGAATTTATATTGCTTATGGTATCTCCTGCATTGGCACATACAAAAATACCGGGTATCACACCTACAGCAGTTGTCCATACAAAGGTGCCTAAAGGTAAAGGTGTGATTCCGAACAGAAGATTGATCATAAAAAAAGGTAACACGGGTACAAAGCGTAGGGTAAGTGCATAATTTTTTCCATTTTCCTTAATTTTTTGATTTATGTTTTTGAATTTATCTCTGTATTTTTTTTGAATCCAGCTACCTATTATATAACGTGAAAACAGAAAGCTCAATGTTCCTCCTATGGTAGCTCCTATTATCGAATACACCATAGCAGGAACAGTTCCGAATAGAAATCCTCCTGCGATCAGTGTGACTGTAGCGCCTGGGAAAAAGAAAGATACTACAAATGTATAAAATAATATATATATTATAACGCTGATAAGATAGTGTTCAGACATGTACTCCTTCATGAAATTTTTATTCCTTTGAAAGCCTTCTAAAGTCAGCCATTCTCCTAAATCTGTATATTTAAATATCAATATGATTCCTAGTACTACCAGTATAGCTGTTATTATTTTTTTAAAATTATCTTTGGTAGGCATTTTATCTATCTCTCCCTATGTATTTTTTATATACTTTATATTATAAGAGCAATTAATATAAAATGGAAGTATTAATGGAAGTTTGTGGGATGAAAGCTGACTGCATATACTTGAAAACGTGTTATAAAACAAATATAATCATTGATAGCAGTGATAAATATGTATAACATAAAAAACAATTTTTAGATTTAAGTCGAATATTTATAAGCAGTCTACTTATTTTCTATGTAAGTTTTACTAATATGATATAAATGTTATAGATTTAGATGTTATTTTAGATTCAGTGCTTTATGCATATATATATGAAGAGATGAAAGGAATGACAAAAATGAGACAAAGAGTTGAGTGTTTACCCTGTTATTTAAATCAGGCTATTTCTACTTTTCTGGTAGGTAAGGTAGATGAACAAAAGCAGAAAGAATTTATGGCAGAGATAATAAAGGAGTTGCCTAAGCTTAATTATGATAAAACTCCGGGGGAGAATACATCTCTGGTATTGCAGCGTGCATGTGAGCTTATGGGCAATAGTGATCCTTATAAAGAAGCCAAGAGGGAATCCAATGAGCTGGCATTGAGCATATACGATGAATTAAAAGATACAGTGGATAAATCTGAAGACCCATTATTTACTTCATTTCAGATGGCGGTCGCCGGCAATATAATCGATATGGGAATTATCAGGGATTATGACATACATGGAGCTATCCATGATGCCTTGAATATAGATTTTGGCATCTGTGATTATGATAAGTTTAAAGATATGTTGAAAGATGGGTATACTATATTGATAATCGGCGATAATAGCGGCGAAATAGTTTTTGATAAGCTATTGGTTGAAGAGCTGAATAAGCTGGGGAAAGAGACAATCTATGCTGTAAAAGAAGAACCTATACTGAATGATGCTACTATGGAGGATGTATATCAGTCGGGTATGGATAAGATAGCTAAAGTTATAACGAATGGCAATGAGTTTTGCGGTACTATATTTGAAAAATGTTCAGATGAGTTTCTCGATACATTTGATAGTGCGGATATCATAATAGCTAAAGGTCAGGCAAATTACGAATCGCTAGAAGGCGAAAGTAGAGCAGGGGACAAAACCTTTTTCATATTGAAAGCAAAATGTGGTTCTGTTGCCGATAATTTAGGCGTGGAACAAGGGACCAATGTTTTTGTACAAAATGTGATTAAACACGTACAAGGATAAGGGAGCTGGTATTTATGGTGACTTGGTTTTTCTATATTCTGCTATCACAAGATCTACCATCTCACCGTAGCTTTTTATTCCCTTATTTTGCATGTTAGATTTAAGATATGCATCATTTATGTTTGAGGATATTTTTTCTATAGGTCCTTGATATTTGCTCCAAAATTTATTTATCGAGCGGAGGTCTTCCATTAGATTATAGTTATATTTTTTATTCAGGTCATAATATTTGTCAAGGGAATGTTTTCGTAATTCAGCAGAACAGTATATCAAAGCCAATAAGGTACCGGAATATTTAAAATCAGGGTCAGGGTGGTTTGTACATACCAAATATGAGATGTAGTTGGCTTCATCTTCCCGTGCGATCCCTCTTTGATGTGCCATTTCATGGCATACGGTGGAGGGTAGGGTACAGGGGGGAATATTGGTATTGATATTGGCTTCTCCTGTAAAGGGAAAGTAAAATCCTGATATGCCCATATAGGACAATACATCAGATAATATCACTTTCTTGGCTCTAGTATATTTGCCTGTTAATTCAGGATAAGTTTTTGATATAATTTGATACCCTTTTTGAGCCCGTGTAAACACATTATAGGATTTTTGCTTTGGCTCCATTGTTTTATTTAGGTTATTTGCATCATCAGCTAGTTTATGGCATACAACTTCCAGCTCTTCTATGGAAGGAGAGCTGGTGTTCAGTTGGGCCATTTGGGAAAATGGAAGGCGGTGATAGTTTAAACCCCATAGCATGATAAATAAAAAATATAGAATACTTACTATAATTGCCCCATTTCTTGCCAAAGTCAATATCTCATATTTTTTGGTCAGTTTAATGATATCGACAATGCGTATTAAAAAATAGATAATAGAAAAAATGATGAATAATTCTGCTAGAGAAATAGAGAAAAAAGCGTTGAAATAATTGAGGATTTGGCTGAAAAATCTGAACATGACAGTCGAGTATATAATTTCCACTTTTTCGGGTATATATGTGGCTAAATATGATATTACTAAACTCAAGGGCAAAAGTAGTATGACATAATTTGTGGATTTTCTCATTTCCACCATCCTTTTATTGCTTTTATTAGTATTCACCTTTTTATTATAAAATTATTCTGTTTTGTCTTGTAAGCTATCGACTATAATAAAAAATAGGGAGGTATATATAATGTTTTTTATTGATTTAGCTAAAAGAAGATATTCTACTAGAAAATATAAGGATCAGCCTGTAGAGCTGGAAAAATTGCAGCAGGTGTTGGAAGCGGCGAGAATTGCTCCTTCAGCTGCCAACCTTCAACCTGTTAAGCTTGTAGTTTTACAGGATGATGATATGAGGAAAAAGATTTCTGTTACATATAAGAGGGATTGGATTTTGCAGGCCCCTGTTATTATAGTAGCATGTGGTGATCATGATAAATCTTGGCACAGGGGGGATGGCAAAGATCACTGTGATGTGGATGTTGCAATAGCAGTGGATCATATGACTCTAGCTGCTGCAGAATTAGGTTTGGGTACCTGTTGGATATGTGCATTTGATGCAAAGAAATGCCATCAATTGCTTGAATTACCTGACAATCTTGAACCTATCGTGCTTTTGCCCCTAGGTTATCCTGCAGACCAGGTAGATGTGAACCGCCATCAAACTAAGAGAAAAGATATGGACGAATTGGTATACTGGGATGTATATAAAGAATAGAATATTGTTATGTTTGCTGCATCGTGACAAGGGGACGTTTCGTTTGACACAGTTTTAGAAAAACTGTGTCAAACGAAACGTCCCCTTGTCACTCTATTTTTTTTATTGACAGTGTATGGAATCAAGTATAAAATGTTTGGTGACCGAACATTCAGTCAAAGGAGGATGATAATCAGTGAAAAGGTGGATAAGAAATAGCATACTCATCATTGTTGTTTTTTGTATGCTGATTTTTGTATTGACATCATGCGGTATCAAAAAACAGGGTGATGAAGGGCAGGAAGAAGGCGGAACAGATGCTGTTTCTGTTGAAATAGAAGAGGTACAGCTGAAAGATATACAAGTAGCCAAAGAGCTGTCCGGTAAGTTGGAGGCCGGTAAGGAGATAATGGTTGTGCCCAAGATTCCCGGTCCGGTAAAGAAGGTCAATGTAAAAGTAGGTCAGGCAGTAAAAGAAGGTGAGGTGCTGATAGAGTTGGAGGGCAGCGACGTAGATATGCAGATAAAACAGGCCCAAGCTGCTTATGACGCTGCTAGTGCAAATATCCAGCTATCCAAAAAACAATTGGATGAATTGGCAGCGCAAAAGAATAACCTTGATAAAGCTATCGGTGAAATAGACAGTCAGATAAAAAAGATGGATCAAGTGACCGAAAAGGTTTCTAGCCAGCTATCTAAATTATCACAACAATTGCAGAAAGGCGAGATAACCCAACAGCAATTTCAGCAAGAGTTGACTAAATACATACAAAATAACGTACCAGATGAGTATAAGCAATATCTAGGGGATATATCTGGGGGAATGGCGGCAGGAAATGCTATTAATTTATCGGGAATGGTTAATGGGAGACAGCAGTTATTGAGCAAAAAAGCAGAACTTGAAGGAGCAAAGATAGAATTAGAATCAAAGCTGAAGCTGACTCCTATACAGCAGAAAGCCTTTGATGCCCAATTGGAACAGGCAAAGATAGGGGTGGATATGGCCGAAAGTGCAGGAGATAATTTAAAGCTTAAATCGCCGATAGATGGGATAGTAGCCAGCCTGACAGTGGAAAAAGGGGAGATGGCAGTTCAAAATATGCCTCCTGCAACTGTAGTAGATGCCAGTGAAGTTACTTTGGATGTAAACTTGACTGAATTCGAGGTAAACAAGGTAGAAGAGGGGCAAAAGGTTGATGTTGTCATTGAGGCATTGGATGATTCAAGTGTATCAGGTGTGATAGATTATATAAGTCCTACTTTGGATATTAAGACTCAGTCTTATCCTGCCTGTATAAAAATAGACAATCCAGATGGAATTATTAAATCCGGTATGTTTGCAAAGACCAGTATCAAAGTTGATGAGAAAAAGGATTGTATAGCAGTTCCTAAAAAGAGTATATTAGATCAAGCAGGAAATTCATTTGTATTTATTATAGATGGTGATAGAGCCAAGAAGGTGCAGGTGGAAATCGGAATACAAGATCAAGAATATGTAGAAATTTTATCAGGCTTAAATGGGGGAGAAAAAGTTATTACTAAGGGTAAAGATTTTTTGAGTGACGGTGCTAAAATTAAAATTGTCCGGGGTGAAGACTAGTGAAGCTATCAGAATTCAGTATAAAGCGCCCGGTTACTATCACTATGATAATGTTGATAATAATTCTTTTGGGTGTTGTTTCGCTTACGAGATTAAATGTTGATTTACTTCCTAATATAAATATTCCTGTTGCTGCAGTATCTACAGGTTATAACGGTGCAGGGCCTAAAGAGGTAGAAGAGATTGTAACCAAGAATATAGAAAATACTATGGCCACTGTGAGCAATGTAAAGAAAATCAATTCCATATCATCGGAAGGGAATTCTATAGTAATACTTGAATTCAATAATGGAACTGATATGGATTTCGCCACCCTTGAGATGAGGGAAAAATTAGATTTAATAGAGGGGATGCTTCCCGAGGGTATAAGTTCACCTATAGTTTTAAAATTAGATCCAAATATGCTTCCAATTATATCTTTTGGTGTATCAAAGACTGGAGAGGATATGAATACTACTAGGCTTTGGGTAGAGGATGTATTAAAACCTCGTATCGAAAGATTGGATGGTGTGGCTTCCATCAGTTTAGCAGGTGGTACAGAAAAAGAGGTAAAAGTTATTGTAGATCCTGATAGGTTATCTGCTAACAATATATCCCTTGAGCAGGTTGTAAATGCCATCCGTATGGAAAACATAAATGCTCCCGGAGGAATGATTACCGAAGGGCAGTATGACCTTTTAGTCAGGACAACTGGAGAGTTTGAGAGCCTAGAAGATATAGAAAATTTGCCTGTGGTCACGCAAAGTGGCACTAAGTTTTTGCTCAAAGATTTATGTCAAGTAAAGTATGCAGACAAACAGAAGGTTGCTTATTCAAAGATAGATGGAGAGGATAGCATAAGCGTCTTTATACAGAAGGAGAGCGATGCTAATACTGTTAAAGTATCTGAAAAGGTTAACCAGGAGATAGAAAAGATAATTCAAGAGTATAGCAACGTTAACATCACAACTGTGCTGGACCAAGCAGAGTTTATCAATCTTTCTATCTCTTCTGTTGCAAAGAGTGCATTGATAGGCGGTCTGTTTGCTATACTGATTCTATTGGTGTTTTTGAAAGATATTGCACCTACATTGATCATCGCTACGTCTATACCTATATCAGTTATAGGTACTTTTATTTTGCTATATTATTCTGAAACAACTTTGAATATTATATCCCTTGGGGGACTTGCTCTGGGTGTAGGCATGTTGGTAGATAATTCTATTGTTGTTTTGGAAAACATATATAGGATGAGGCAGGAAGGATTTGGAATGATGGATGCTGCTAAAGAAGGAAGCAGTCAAGTGGCCATGGCTATTACTGCTTCTACCCTTACAACTATAAGTGTTTTTATACCAATAGTTTTTGTTCAGGGTATAACGGCAGAGATATTCAAGCAGATGGCATTGACTGTGACCTTTTCTTTGATTACATCTTTAGTTGTAGCTTTAACCCTTGTTCCCATGCTTTCTTCAAAGCTTCTTACCAACAAAAATTCTCAGGAGAGGAAAAATAGGGTTTTAGAATATATAAACCAGAAATATCATAACTTATTAAATTGGTCTATACAACATAGGGCAGCCGTAGTTTTCATAGCTATGGGAGTTTTTGTGGCATCTTTGCTCTCTGCATTTTTCATTGGGTCGGAATTTTTTCCAACTGTAGATCAAGGGCAGATTAGTATTACTGTCAATATGCCCAAGGGAACAAAATATGATGAGACTGTAAATACCGTGAAAGAGATAGAGGATGTAGTATATTCCATACCTGAGGCAGATATTGTAGCCAGCAGTGTAGGAGGAAATGAAATGTTTGCAGGCTATACGCCTTCAGCCGGAGATAACGGTAGTATAACTGTAAATCTAAAGCCTATTAAAGATAGAAATCGAAGTACCCAGGATATTGCTCAAGAAATAAGGGGAAAAGTTGCTCAAATCCCTGGGGCGGAGGTAAAGGTGGATGCAGGTGGTTCAATGATGGCCAATGCTACCGGCGGGATTTCGGGTGCACCTATTTCGATAGCTATAGAAGGAGACAATCTTGATATTTTGAGAGACATATCATTTGATGTGGCAGATATAGCAAGGAAGGTTGAAGGAGTAGCAGAAGTAGAGAGTGGTTTTGAAGAGGGGAGTCCAGAATTTAGAATAGTGCTGGACCGAGAAAGGGCCTCACAATACGGAATAAATGTTGCGTTGGTATCTTCCACTGTTCAGGGATTTTTACAGGGAAATGTAGCAACTAGATATAAAACAGGTGGCAGAGAAATGGATGTGAGAGTGCAGGTTGAAAACAAAGATCATCTCGATTTAAATGATATAGAAAATTTGCCTGTACAATCACCCCTAGGTATGACTGTACCGCTAAAAAATATTGCAGATATATATGGCGAAAAAGGACCTATTCAAATACAACGAGAGGGTCAGACTAGGGTTGTAAAGGTTTCAGTTTCTATCAAACAGAGGGATTTAGGGAGTGTTGTTAAAGATATTGAAGAACAATTGGAAAGTTATAGATTACCTGAAGGGTACAGCTTATATGTAGGGGGCGAGAGTGAGCAGCTCCAGCAAGCCTTTGAAGATTTGAGCAAGGCACTTTTGTTGGGGATAATATTGGTATATATGATAATGGCCTCCCAGTTTGAATCCCTGGTTTATCCTTTTACAATAATGTTCTCAGTTCCTTTGGCTTTAACCGGTGCTTTTTTAGCGCTTTTTTTGACAGGTCAGGCGTTGAGTGTACCAGGTTTGCTAGGTATGATTGTTTTGGCAGGGATAGTGGTGAACAACGGAATAGTTTTAGTCGATTATATCAACCAGCTGAGAGAAGCAGGAAATGACAGAACTGCTGCCATATTGGAAGCCGGGCCTGCCAGATTAAGACCTATATTGATGACCACCCTTACCACAGTGCTGGGGTTGCTTCCCCTTGCATTGGGGATAGGAGAAGGGGCTGAACTGGAGAGACCATTAGCCATCAGCATTATAGGAGGTCTCATACTGTCTACAGTATTGACTCTTATAATAGTTCCTGTTATATATACTTTATTTGATGATATAGCAATCAAGTTTAAGACAGGTAAATAGAGGGGGAAAATTTGGTGACAAAAGACAAAGGTAAAAGATTAATCATATTAAATGCTGCAACTAAAACTTTCAGCAAAAAGGGCTTTTATAATGCAAGTATATCCGATATAGCAGAGACTGCTGAAGTAGGAAAAGGCACTATATACGAATATTTTAAAAGTAAAGAAGAACTTTTTGTAGAAGTGGTGAAATGTAATTTTGCTAAATGTTTTGATCTTATAGAAAGCGAAATAGGAATAAAATCAGATTTTGAAGGCAAGATAGATGCTTTTGTAAATATTAATTCAAAGTTGATAGATAAAAATATGAAAATTGCTCATATCATGAGATTGAGGAATGAAGGTATTTATTTAAAGAGTGAAACAAAGGAACGACTGTCGTCCATCATTTCCCAATATAGAAAGCAATTGATAAGCATTATTATAGATATATTTCGCATGGGACAGAAGGAAGACAAGGTAAAGGATATAGACAAGGAATTTACTGCCGATATATTTGTTAATATGATTATAGCATATAGCATGAGAAGTTTAGCACAAGATGATGAGATAAAGATAGAGAAAGAGAAAAAGCAGTTGATAGAACTTATAAAATACGGTATAAGCATATAAAATATGCACCAGATTAAATCTGGTGCATATTTTATATCTATCTATTTTTCAGATAATGTGATCTCTTTGTAAATATCCTTTCCAACTTTTTCGCTCCATTTGGATATTATTTTTCTCCAAACAGGACCAGGGTTACCGTCGCCTATCTGTATTCCGTTTATTTTTACAACAGGGCCTAAACAATAGGGCGTGGTGGGAACCCAGGCTTCTTCTGCGTTTACTGCATCATATATTTGAATATCTTCTTGTACGAAGGGTATTTTCATTTCTTCTAGCAATTCAGTTAAGAATATGAGACTTTCCCCCCAAAGAATATTATTTTTGCGGGGAGATATAACCTTGCCATTTCTATAGATTACGAAATTTGAGCCTCCTGTTTCAGCTATGTTGCCGTTAATATCCAGATATAGAGGCATGGCTTTTGGATCTGTTAAATGTACCTGCTGTTCCCCTACCCACATATGAATTCTATTTCTGTTCTTTATTTTGGATGAAACACATTGAGGAGGCCAGTGCATATTTACTGGAGTTATGCAGTGTATCCCCTTGATGAATATGTCTCTCCATAAGAAAAACGGTAAGGAGAAAGTGTGCTGTACATAGGTAGGAGTTAGATTCCCTGTGAGTCCTGCAGAACCGGCATATACAGGGTTTTCCCCCGCAGTTACATAGTATACAAGCCCCAGCTCTTGTCCAGGGCAGAGCCGGCTGTTGTGTTCAATCAACTTTTTAGATATTTCCATGCTCTCATCAATAGAAACAGGAGGTTGTATGTATGTGTATTTACAAGAACGATATAGCCTTTCTACATGTTCTTGCATCCTAAAAGGTTTTTGGTGAAACGTCCTTAAAAAGTCTGTTACTGAAGCGCCGATTACAATACCCAGGTCATATATTGGCAGTCTGCATTCGGACTGAGGAATAAACTTTCCATTCATATATGCTAAAGATTCTTTCATTATCTCATCTCCCAATATTCTTATATTAAAAATATTATATATCAAAAAAAACAAACAATCTATATGAAAAAATATTGACTAATGGTCATTTTAGTTATATAATTGTATCTGGTTTAAAAAATGACTATTGGTCAATGCCATGAAAAAGAGGTGAAGTTGTGGAAGAGAAGAACAGCAAGGTGCTTGAGAACAAAAGATTTAAAAGAAATGCAATTTTTGAAGCAGCGTACAATTTATTTACAACTAAGGGCATCAATAACACTACTATAAGCGATATTGTAAATAATGCAGGTGTAGCCAAAGGGACCTTTTATCTTTATTTTAATGACAAGTACGATATCCTTGATCTAATTATCTTGAAAAAGAGCACAGAAGTTATAGTTGAAGCCAGCAAGGCGGCGCATAGTGAGGAGCATTCTAATTTTGAAGACAGGGTAATTTATTTTACCAACTTCATAATAGAATATTTGAAGAAAAACAAGATTTTGCTGAAGATAATTCATAAGGATTTATCGTATGGGATGTTTACTAAAGCCTTAAAGGATCAGCACAATTATCTTGAGATAAGCAATATTGTTGATGAATTTATAAATGGTTTGGTCAGCAAGGGCTATGATATAGAAGATGCCAAGAAAGTCCTTTTTATTATTGTGGATATGATAGGTTCAGTGTGTTATAGTGCCATAGTGCTGGAACAGCCATTTAAGATGGATGAGATGAAACCTATTTTGTTTAAAATAATCAAGAGCACAATTGACCAAAACCCCTAAGGTGATGTTCTCAAAAGCAAAAGTACCTACTATCTGCTTCCAAATAGATATAACTAATACAGATAGATTCAATAAACCTAAAGTGACATGACGGAAGGAATGATTGCATGATGTACAAGTTTGGGAAGTTTGTATCCAAGAACAGGATACTGGTTTTGATAATTGCTATACTGCTGCTTTTCCCCTCATTTTACGGGATGGCTATTACGCGTATCAATTATGATATGCTTACATATCTGCCTGAAGATATGGATTCAATGAAAGGTCAGGAGTTGTTGGACAATACTTTTTCTAAAGCTGCAACTGGAATGCTAGTTATAGAAGATATGGAAGATAAAGATGTACAGGTTATCAAGGAGAAGATAGAAAAGGTAGAAGGCGTTGAAAGTGTTACATGGATTGATGATTTTGTAGATATATCGGTACCTGGAGATTTTCTGCCAGAAGAGATAAGGACTACTTTTTACAGCGATAATTCTACATTGGTAACTATACAATTTGAGTATCCAGCCGCTTCAAAAGAGACTATGGATGCACTAGAAGGTATAGAGAAAATAATGGATAAGCAATGCTTTTTATCAGGTGCTGCCTCAATAATCAAAGACACAAAAGCATTGGCAGATAAGGAGACCCCCATATACATAGCTTTGGCGGTAGCATTAGCAATTATTGTTTTAGCTCTTACTCTTGAATCCACGCTTATTCCATTCATTTTTCTTGCATCCATAGGAATTGCTATTATGTATAATTTTGGTACAAACGTGTTTTTGGGAGAGATATCCTACGTAACAAAATCTTTGGCAGCTGTTTTGCAGTTGGGAGTTACAATGGATTATTCGATATTTTTGTTTCACAGGTATGATGAAGAAAAGAAAAATACCGATGACAGAGTAGAGGCCATGGCTAAGGCAATTTCGGCGTCTGCATCTTCAGTATCCGGCAGCTCCCTTACGACTATAGCTGGTTTTGCTGTGTTGGTTATCATGCAGTTAAGACTAGGGGGCGATATAGGTATTGTTATGGCAAAAGGCGTATTATTAGGGGTTATCTGTACTGTAACTGTTTTGCCGGCACTGATTTTGGTTTTTGATGGACCAATTCATAAATATAACCACGGGACTATTTTGCCTAAATTCGATAAAATGGCCAAATTTGTAACAGACAATTATAAGATATTACTCTTAATATTTATAGTATTATTCATTCCGGCTATATACGGACAGGCAAACACAGAAGTTTATTATAATTTGGATAAGTCCCTTCCTGAAGATATGCAGTCGGTGGTGGCTTTGAATAAGCTGAAAGAAGAGTTTAATATGACGACTACCCATATGGTGATCGTCAAAGGTGACATCCCCTCTCATCAGGTAAATCAAATGATAAAAAGGATAGAACAGCTTGATGGTATAACAAAGGCGGTATCCTATGATAAGTATATTGGAAGCGGTATTCCTAAAAGTTTTATACCTCAAAAATTTGTGAATATGTTTGAAAACGATGGATATAAGCTTATGTTAGTAAACTCAAAATATAAGGCTGCCTCCGATGAGTTGAACAAACAGCTGGAGGATATGGATAATATAATAAAATCATATGATGAGGAAAATGTTATAGCCGGGGTAGGAGCCCTTACCAAGGATTTGATTGAGGTCTGTGATATAGATTTTAGGAACGTAAATATAGCCTCTATAGTAGCTATATTTGTAATAATAATGTTATTGTTTGGTTCAATATCTATACCTATCATGTTGGTTAGCGCTATAGAGCTTGCAATTTTTATAAATATGGGAATACCCTATTACACAAATACTTCAATACCCTTTATTTCATCCATAGTTATAGGATGTATACAATTGGGTGCAACGGTTGATTATGCTATATTGCTTACTACCAGGTTTAGGGAAGAGATTAGAAATGGATTTAAAAAGGGCGAAGCCATGTATATAACCCTTAAAAATTCTGCTAAATCTATAGTTACAAGTGGATTAACATTTTTTGCGGCAACGATAGGCGTTGGAATTGTTGCTGATATAGAAATAACAAGCAGCTTGACTACCATGATAGCAAGGGGAGCTATAATAAGTATGGTTGTAATATTATTGCTGTTACCTGCTGTGCTGATAGCTACAGAGAGCTTTATATCTGTTACCAGCAGGTATTGGAGAAATAAAGCATCATTGACTGCTTTAGAAAGAGAGGAGAACTGATAATGAACACAAAAAAGATGCTAAAGACATTAAGCATAACACTGCTTATAACGTTTTGTTTTACAAATATGGCTTTTGCAGCCGAAAAAGTAACTAAGGATGAAACAGTATATGTAAATTTAAATAATGAAGGTAAAGTTGAACAAATAATAGTAAGTGACTGGCTTTATTCCGATGGCCAAGGGATAAATGTAAAAGATCGATCCGATTTAAAGGATATAAAAAATATAAAAGGCGAGGAGCAGCCAATTATAGACGGGGATATTTTGAAGTGGGAATCCCAAAACAGCGATATATTCTACCAGGGAAAATCAGACAAACCTCTTCCGGTAGATGTAGAGATAACATACAAGTTAGATGGAAGGATAACCAGTCCTAAAGATTTGGCAGGTAAATCAGGGGATGTGGATATTACATTAAAATTCAAAAACAATTTATCACATAATACCATCATAGATGGAGAGAACAGAAGATTATATACCCCATTTGCTGCTGTTGCAGTCGTCAATCTTCCAGTAGATAAGTTTTCTAATATACAGATAAATACAGGCGGAATGGTGTCAGAAGCAAACAACCAGATAATAACATATATAGCATTCCCGGGATTAAAGGAAAGCTTGGGTGAATATGATGATATATTAGATCTTCCGGATCAATTGGAGATAAAGGCAGAAACTCAGGATTTTGAACTTGACCCTATACTGGTGACAATCGCATCAGAGATTCCCGATGCGGAGGATCTGGATGAATTGGGAGATAATACTGATAAATTAACCGATGGAATAGATCAAATGGAGGATGCAACCGGTAAACTGGCAGATGGGACAGGTCAACTGGCAGATGGGCAAGGTCAACTTGTTGACGGTATAATGGATTTTGGAAATGGTGTTGGAAAGTTGGATTCAGCTTTTGATGAATTAAAGGCTGGAATAGGAAAAATAGATACCGGTTCCGGACAGGCCGGTGATGGTGCAAGGAAAATTTCTAAGGGTGGCAAGATTTTAGCTGATAATGCCTCAAAATTAGGCAAAGGCGTGGATGGTTTATCGGATGGTGTTCAAAAGTTTGCAAATGGTGCAGGTGATTTTGTACAAGGTGCAGGTGATTTTTCAAAAGGAGCTACGGAATTTGCTAATGGTGTAACTGATTTTTCAAGCAGTTTAACAGCACCTGGCGGAATGGTGGATAGCATTGGTGCTCTAAAGCAGGGAGCAGGAGAACTCAAAGAACAAACTAGCGAAGCAGGACAGCTAAGAGCTACACAATCCCAGGTGACGGCAGGTATATCCTCTACAATAAAAGCACTTGAATCGATGAAATTACAGATGGAATCAGCGGGGATGGATGTTTCCGGAATTGGGCAAATAATTTCAAATATGGAAGGGCTAGAAATGGCCTCTACAGGAGTAGGCAATGGGTTAGGACAGCTTCACATAGGTCAGAAACAACTCTATGGTGGTTTAGACCAATTGGATAAAGGGATACAATCCGCTATGCCAGAACTGCATAAAATGGATGAAGGTGCTAAAGGTTTAAAAACAGGTGCATCTAAATTAAAGGCAGGGTATCAAAAAATGGCTGGAGCACCGGAAACTATAAGCGGTGGTGCATATGAGTTGAATCAAGGCTCATCTAAGTTTGTAGAAGGGGCAAGACAACTATCTATGGCATCTGATCAATTGGCAGAGGGATTGGATGGATTGAGCACGGGTACTTCTGCATTAAGAAAAGGGGCTGACCAATACAGCGCCGGGAACAAAAAATTAGCCGGTTCTACTACACAACTTGAAGATGGAGCAATAAAGATAAGTGACGGTATGAAAGAGCTGGATGAAAACATGAAAAGGTTTTATCAGGAAGGCGTACTGGAGCTCAAAGATGAAGTAGAAAAAAAGATTGATGGATTGGATGAATTAAAGGAAGTCAAAGATAAGCTCAAAGAATATTCTGATTCATATAATATATATACAAAGCTTGGGGATGGTATGGAAGGAAAAGTAAAGTTTGTTATGAGGACTGAGGAGATAAAAAAACAGGAGAAAGAGGTACAAAATCATCGTAATCACGAGAAAAGTGAAAAGAAAGGATTTATACAATGGTTTAAAGATTTATTTAAATCACATAAATAAAATTGACCACCCTAAACTTCATATAAAGTAGACTATATCGTCTACTTCTTTTTTTTGCAATTTTTTTGTAATTTGTTTGTAACCAAATGATTGCAATGTATTTGCTATAATATTAGTATTATAGAAGATAAATATTAAATTCAGCCTGTATTGTGGAAGGATGTAAGGGTTATCGGTATTTTGAATTATGAAATGAGGGATGATGACAATATGTTTAAACCTGATAGTCTAATTTTTAGGATAGCTGTAATTGCCGTTATGATATGTATTTTTTGTACAGGTACAGTTTCTTGTTCTTTTACAGATCAAGCCAGGCAGGATGAAAGTGTTATAAATAAAGATCATGATAAAGACGACAATGCTGACCAGCAAGTATACAATAAAACTGAAGGAATAACCAATATACTTTTGATAGGTACTGATAGCAGGGAGGACTACGACCGTGGACGTTCAGATACAATCATTATTGCTACTGTAGATAATCAGCATAAAAAAATAAAACTTACTTCCATAATGCGGGATACTTATGTAGATATACCCGGCCATTCGTCGCAAAAAATAAACCATTCGTTTTATTTTGGGGGTCCTCAGCTGCTCACGGATACTATTGAACAAAACTTGGATATAAAGCTTGATAATTATGCAATAGTTGATTTCTATGGGCTAGTGGAAGTGGTGGATATATTAGGGGGAATAGAGGTAGATATAAAGGACTACGAAGTAAATGAGATGAACAGATGTATAAAGAATAACATGAACGAGTTGAAGGATAAACAGAATAAAGATAGTAGCCTGTTAGACAGACCTGGAGTACATAATTTAGATGGAACTCAGACATTAGCTTATACTAGGATAAGAAAAGTAGGGAATGGAGATTTTGAAAGAGCTGAAAGGCAGAGAAAAGTTATACTGCTGTTGGCGGAAAAATTAAAACAAGTTCCCATTGCAAAATATCCCTCGCTGATAACCAAATTTATGCCTTATGTTCAAACAAATATGAGCATTAAGTATATGGCTGATCTAGCCTATACTGCATGTAAGATGGATGAATTTTCACCTGAACAGCTGCAGATTCCGGTTAATGAGATCAGTAGGGGAAGGAGATATGGCCAAAAGGGTTGGGTATTGTTTATGGATGCTGAACAGAATGCGAAGATATTGAAGGATTTCATCTATAATGATAAAGGGTATGATGAAGACGACATAGATGTAGAATTATTTCAACAAAAATTGCAAGAATACCAGCAGCAAGATTAGCCAGTATTTTATAAAATAACGGGATGCAAATTAGTTTAAATTACCAACAAAACTCTGACTTAAAAGGTTAGAGTTTTTTATTAATAAATGCTATACTGAATAAAAAGCAACAAAGAAGGGTTTTGAGGTTGACAATATGAGAAACAAGATATTGATTGTAGAGGATGAGAGCAGTATAAGGGGGTTTTTAAAGCTCAGCTTTAAGAGCGGAGGGTACACTGTTATTGAAGCTGAAACAGGAGAACAGGCTTTAGAGAAGGCCAGGCTAGAAAGGCCGGATATTGTTGTCTTGGATATAATGCTCCCAGGAATAGATGGATACAAGGTGTGCGAGATATTGAGACAAGAGCTTCCCCGGGTAGGAATTATAATGCTCACTGCAAGAAGTCAGGATATGGATAAGATAATGGGTCTCCAATACGGAGCAGATGATTATATAATAAAGCCGTTTAACCCTACAGAGCTATTACTAAGGGTTAAGGCTTTAGAGAGAAGAGTGGTAAAACAAAGCTCTGGCAGGTCAAAACGGTTTATCGAATATCCTCCTTTTAAGATAGATACATATTCACGGAAAGTATACAAAAATGAAAGAGAGTTAAACTTGACTCCAAAGGAGTATCTTTTGATAAAGAAGTTTATGGAGGAGTCGGGCAAGGCATTCAGCAGAGATGAGTTGCTTGACCTTGTGTGGGGAAATGATTTTGTAGGAGATCCTAAGATTGTTGATGTAAATATTAGAAGGATGAGAAAAAAAATAGAGCAAGATCCGTCCAA